>NZ_JACGMO010000018.1:0-77448 GCF_015354745.1 Micromonospora sp. S-DT3-3-22 | reverse complement strand
GGCCGCCGACTCCGGTGGCCCGGCCGCCGTCCGGGCCGCGCCGACCTGTCCCGACGCCCCGGTTGGCCGGGCGGGGCGTCCGGTCGACGAGCGGCCGGGCCGGCGTCAGCCGACCACCGCCACCCCCGACTGCGACTCCCCGAACTCCCAGCCCGCCAGCAGCTTGCGCCGGCCGGCGAGGGCCGAGGTGCCGGTCGGCCACTCGGTCGCGCCCAGGTAACGGGCGCCCGCGGCCCGCGACCAGAACGGCTCCAGGCAGTGCAGGCTCAGGTGGTCCCGCAGCTGCGGCGGCTCGACCTGCGCCAGCGCCGCCGCCCACTCCTGCTCGACCCGCCGGTGGTCGCCCGGCCCGATCGGGAGCAGCTCCGGCAGCCGGTGGGTGAACGTCGCCATCCGCATGGCGTCGTGGACGGTGCCGTCGGTGGCCAGGCGCAGCAGCGCCGAGAGCCGGTAGTTCCACCGGCGCGCCGACTCCGCCGTCAGGTCGAGGCCGTGCCGGTCGATCAGCGCACCCAGGTCGACGCCGCGCACGAGCAGGTCCGCGTCGACCGCCCGGACGTCGGCGAGGAACGCCGCCGGCAGCACGTCGTCGGCCCACTCGACCGCGAACAGCGAGTTCGCCAGGTCGAACTCCCAGCCGAGGGCGGCATGGTCGTCGTCGAGGTAGCAGGCGTCGACGTCGGGCACCGTGACCGGAGCCGACGAGGCGAGGGCGTCGGGGGTGAGCCAGCCCGCCGGGAGCAGGAACTCGTCGAGGGTGTCCCCGCCGAAGTAGGCGTCGTGCGGGCCGGCAGGAAGATCGGACCGCCCGAGCAGGGCGGCGAAGGCAAACGTCAGATCCACCCCGGCAGTCTGCCCCAGGGATACGACACGGCGGGTGGGGGCGGTTACCGGGTCCGGGGCCGCTGGAGGGCGAGGTGGTCGAGCAGTTGGGTCAGCCCGTCGTCCCGGGGCGCCACCTCCAGCGCCGGATCGTCCGCGAGGACCGCCTGTTGGAGCAGGTGCAGCCGCTTCGACGGCTCCAGCCCCAGTTCCTCCACCATGGAGGTGCGCAGCCGGTGGAAGACCACCAGGGCCTCGCGTCGCTGGCCGCTACGGTGCAACGCGACCATCAGCTGCGCGCACAGGTTCTCGTTGAGCCCGTGCTCGGCGATGAGCAGGGTGAGTTCGGCCAGCACGTCCTGGTGGTGACCGAGCCGCATGCGGGCCTCGATGCACTGTTCGACGGTGGTGAGCCGGGTCTGTTCCAGCGCCTTGAGGCGGGGCTCGGCCACGGTGCCGGCGCGCACGTCGGCGAGCGCCGGGCCACGCCAGAGCGCGCAGGCGCGCACCAGCAGCGCCGCCGCGTCGACGTTCTCGCCGGCCGCCAGGGCGCGTCGACCGGCCGAGGCGAGCTGCTCGAACAGGCGCAGGTCGAACTCGTCGGGACCGACCCGGAGCACGTAGCCGCCGGGGACGGTGACCAGCACCCGCTTGGCCACCTCGGAGACCGGGACGTCGAGCAGGCCGGCGAAGCACTTGCGGATCTGGAGCACGTACGTCTGGAGCGTGGTCAGCGCGCTGACCGGTGGGGACGCGCCCCACAGGTCCTGGATCAGCGCGGAGACCGGCACGGTCTGGTCCGCGTTGAGCAGCAGCAGGCCCAGCACGCTGCGGGGCTTCGGGGCGGTCGGTGTGGCGGTGTGACCGGCGTGGGCGAGCACGAGCGGTCCCAGGATCTGGATTTCCATGGCCTCTCCCCCAGAGAACGAGCTGCCTTCGTCCCGACGTGCCGCTGCGGGGGACCGAACGACAGCGGAAACCGCACCAATCTGCATAGACAGGCGTCAGTTACATGCGGCATTCACGTCTTTTCGCGTCGCAGTGGTACGACGTTCGACTGAGAGGCTAGCCGGTTTCCGGACGACCGTCGTCGATTGTTCGAACCATCTTCGAGGACCGATAGGAACTTCGAGGTCAGACCCCCTGGCGAAGCGAAAAAACAGGGCCTGGCGGGGACCCGGGCCGGGCGGCGGTCCCGGTGCCGTCGGCGGCCATCCGGCCACACATCGACATCATTGCTGGTCTTCATTAAAAATGGGATGTGTCGCCCCGAAGGGTCCCGACTGCCGCGCTTCGGGCGGGCAGGTTCAGGGTCGGCGCAGCGCCGCCGCCCCGACCCGCCAGAGGATGTCCGGGCGGCGCAGCCGGGCGGGGCCGGCCGTCAGGTTGACGACCTCCAGGAAGGCCCGGTGCACCACCTCGTCGGTCACGGTGGCGTGCTGCACCGCCTCGGCCAGGCCACGCCGCAGCCGCCAGCCGAACGGTCGGGCGACGGTCACGTGCGGCAGGTAGCAGTCCTGCGCGGCGGAGAAGTCCCAGGCGTCGTCCACCACCGCCCGGACCCGCCGGAAGTACCCGTGCGCCGGCCGGTCCACCGCGCCGGGCTCGGCGAGCCACTCGGCGAGCGCGACCGCCTGCACGGCCGCCACCGAGATGCCCTGGCCGTAGGTCGGGTTGAACGAGGCGACCGCGTCGCCGATCGCCACCAGGCCGGCCGGGAACCGGTCCAGCCGGTCGAAGTCGCGGCGGACGCTGTCCGGGAAGCGGTGCACGTACACCTCGCTGGCCGGCTCGCACGCGTCCGGCAACAGCCGCAGCGGGGTGGCCGGGTTCGACCGGCAGCGCTCCAGGAACCCGCCCAGGTCGCGGCCCGGCCGCCGGTCGCCGTAGCCGCTGACCAGCGTCAGCCAGCGGTCACCCTCGACGGGGGTCATCGAGCTGGGGCCGGTGCGCGCCCGGCTCGGCGTGTGGACCGAGTACACCGCCACGTGCCCGGCCAGCCGCTGGCCGGGTTCCCGGTGGAACAGGCAGGTGGCGTAGCCGAGGTCGAGGGCCATCCGGCGCTTGTCGGGCGCGGGGTAGCCGAGCCGGCCGAGCCAGTCGGCGAGCCGGCTGGACCGCCCGGTGGCATCCACCACGAGGTCCGCCCCGTGCCGCTGGGCGTCGGTGCGGCCCGGTGGCCGGACCAGCGCGCCGTCGACCCGGCCGGCGGTGGCGGTGAGCCCGACGGCGGTCCCTGCGACCAGGGCCACGTTGGGCAGCGCGAGGACCCGCCGACGGAGGTGCCATTCCAGGAACGGCCGGGACACGCTGACCACGCTGCCGCCGCGTACCGGGACCTTGGCCCGGCCGTTGAGGAACCACTGCGCGCCGCCGGGGCCGCTGGTGACCAGTTGACCGCCCTCGCGCACCATCTGCCGCACGACGCCGGGCAGCAGCCGGTCGATGACGGTCCGGCCCCGGCCGAGCAGGGTGTGCGCCTGACTGCCGTGCGGCGCGCCACGGCGGATCACCGGGGCGTCCACCAGCTGGTCGGGCTCGACGATCCACACCTGGTCGGCGTGGTCGGCCAGGACCCGGGCGGCGACCATGCCGGCGACGCTGCCGCCGAGGACGAGAGCGGTCCGCATCAGCGACCGACGGCCGGCCGTGGGGGGCCGGGCCACGCCGGCGCGCGGGCCACCGCGAGCACGTGACCGGGCAGTTCCCGGTGGGTCACCAGGACGCCGGGGGCGTCGACGGCGGGCCGCCACGCCGGTGGTGCCGGCGGCGCGGTGCGCCAGCGCAGCAGTCGGCCGCCGCGCAGCCCGGTGCCGTACAGCTTGGCCACCGCCTCCTTGCCGGTCCACAGCGCCAGGAAGTCGACGCCGAGCCGTTCCACCGGCCGCCCGCGCAGCCAGTCGGTGTCCTCCGGGGCGAACCACCGCCGGCTCAGCGGCAACGCGGGCAACGGGCGCAGCGCCTCCACGTCGACGCCGACCGGTCCGTGTCGGGACACCGCAACCGCCACCAGGCCACGGGTGTGGCTGACGCTGGTGTGCCAGCCGGTGGCGACGCCGCGCAGCACCGGCGCGCCCGTCGCCGTGTGCGCCACCGCGACCGCGGCCGGCGGGGCGCCGGCCATCGCCGCGGCCGTCTCGACGAGCAGCGCACGGGCCGTAGCCCGCCCGTCGTCCACCGTGCGGCGCAGCCGCACCACCAGGTCAGCCGGCACGACGGCACGCCGCGACAACCGTACGCCCCGGGTGGCAGGCGGACCAATCGACCGCAGCGAGCGCACCCATTCGATCCCCCACGGCTCCCCATTGACGACAATTGTCAGCGCGCCCTGGTTGATGCGAGGATGACCGGGCCGAAATCGACCATACCGAGGCGCCTGCGGGCCCGGCCCGCACTTCTCTGGACATTCACTAGAGTCTCAGTGGAGGGCCATCCGTGGCGCGTGACGACGACTACTTCCGCAAGCGGCTGCTGAACGTCCTCTGTGCCACCTGGACGGCGCAGGCGTGTTCGGTGTTCGCCCTGCTCGGTCTGGCCGACCGGATCGCCGCGGGCACCACCGGAGGTGCCGAACTGGCGGCCGTCGCCGGGGTGGACCCGGTGGCGTTGCGCCGGCTGCTCGCCGCGCTCGCCGACGCGGGCGTCCTGCGCCAGACCGGTCCCGACGACTTCACCCTGTCCGGCATGGGGGAATACCTACGCACCGACGCCCCCGGTTCGGTCCGCGACACGGCCGTGCTGTACGGCCAGGAGGTCTTCGCCTCGTTCGCCGGCCTGCTCGACACCGTACGCACCGGCCGGCCGGCCTTCACCGACCGCTTCGGGGAATCCTTCTACCAGTACCTGGGCGGGCACCCGGAGCTGGCGGCGACGTTCAACGGGGCGATGTCCACCGCCCCGGAGCCGCCGCCACCCCCCGCACGGCTGTTCGACGACGCCCGTACGGTGGTGGACCTCGGCGGCGGCGACGGCGGCCTGCTCGCCGATCTCCTGCGGGCCCGTCCCGAACTGCGCGGGGTCCTCGTCGAGTTGCCCGAGGCCGCCGCCCGGGGACGTGTCCGGCTCGCCGCCGCCGGGGTCCTGGACCGGGTCGACGTCGTCGTCGGCAGCTTCTTCGACCGGGTGCCCGCCGGCGGGGACCGGTACGTGCTGCGGCGGGTCCTGCACAACTGGGACGACGGGAACGTCGCCCGGGTGCTGTCCCGGGTGCGCGCGGCGATACCGGCCGGGGCGCGGCTGCTGGTGCTGGAGGAGTTGCTGCCGGCGCAGCCGCAGCGGGTCGGGGCCGGCGCGGGCACCTGGGGGGCACCCCGCAACCGGATCGTGGATCTGCTGATGCTGGTCCTGATGGAGGGCCGGGACCGCACCGCGGCGGAGTACGGCCGGCTCCTCGCCGACGCCGGTTTCGCCGTCGCGGGCGTCACCGACGGCGCGATCGAGGCGGTCCCCGTCTGAGCGCGGCGGCGGGCCGTCCCGGGTCCGTCGCTTCCCGGCTCACCGGGCGGGCCGGGTCAGCAGCAGACCCTCCTGGGCCACCGTGGCCACCAGGTCGCCGTCGCGCGCGTACAGGCGTCCGGTCGCCAGGCCGCGACCGGCGGCGGCCCACGGGCTGTCGCAGTCGTACAGCAGCCACTCGTCGGCCCGGCAGGGCCGGTGGAACCACACCGTGTGGTCGATGCTGACGCCGAGGTCACCCGGGCCCCACTCGGTCGCGTGCCCGGCCACCATCGCGCTGAGCAGCAGGGGCAGATCGGAGATGAGCACCAGCGCGCCGACGTGCAGCGGCACGTCGTCGGGCATCCTCCCGGCCACCCGTACCCAGGCCCGGCGGTGCGCCTCGCCCGCCCGTTCCCCGGCGGTCCGCTCCCCGGGCGGCGGGCCGAGGTACCTGGTGTCGAACGCGAAGAGCATGTCCTGCACGGCGGCCAGCCGGGCGGGCGCGTCGGCGAGGAGTTCGGTCAGGGTCGGCACCTCGTCCGGGGGCGGGACCTCGGGCGCCGACGGCCCGTGCGCCGGCCCGCCGCCGGGATCGTGGAACGAGGCGGTCAGGAAGAAGATCGGGGTGTCGCGCTGGAGGGCGACCACCCGTCGGGTGGAGATGGACGGGCCGTCGCGGAGGCTCTCGACCAGGTAGGTGACGGGCCTGCGGCTGTCGCCCGGCCGGGTGAAGTAGGCGTGCAGCGAGTGCACCGGTCGACCGGGGCGCACGGTGTGCGCGGCGGCGGTCAACGCCTGTGCGGCGATCAGTCCCCCGTACCGGCGGGTGGTTCCCCGCGACGTACCGCGACCGGAGTACACCCCCGCGACGGGTACCAGCCGGTCCGTGGTGACCGTCGCGGGTTCGACAGGTGCCAGGTCGAGCAGCCCGACCACCTCCGCGACGGCCGCCCGGCCACGGTCGGGGGCGGTCGCTGCGCCGTTCATGCGGCGAGATACCTGTCGACCTCGTCGGCGGCGACGGGCGTGCCGTGGGGTTCCGCGCGCATCAGCTCGCCGAGTTGTGCCGCGCGCCGCCGCAGCGGACCGGTGGTCAGGCGGGACATGCCCGAGAGCAGCACGTCCTCGGACAGGTCGGTGAACCGCACGTGCACACCGGCGCCGAGCCGTTCCAGCTGGCGGCCCCAGAACGGCTGGTCGGCGTACGAGGAGCAGACCATCGTGGGGATGCCGGCGCGTACGCCGGCGGCGGTGATGCTGGCGCTGCCGTGGTGCACCACCATGGCGCAGTGCGGCAGCACCAGGTCGTAGTCCACGTAGGGCACCACCCGCAGCTCCGGTGACGTGGACGGCGCGAGCCCGGACAGGCCCCAGCCGGTGGCCACCAGGGCACGCAGACCCAGCGACCGGCAGACCCGCCTGATCGCCGCCATCATCGCGGCCGGGTCCGACACGTGCGTGCTGCCGAACGTCACCAGGGCCGGTGGTTCGCCCGCCGCCAACCACCGCGCCAGCTCAGGGTCGAGTGTGGACATGCCGGCACGGTCCAGGTCGACCGGGGTCAGCCGGAGGTCACCGACGATCGGGCGGTAGGCGTCCCAGGTCAGGCCGGGCACCAGGGTGGGACTGTAGCCCTGAAGTTCCAGCGGTCGCCGCAGCTGCTTCGGGGGCGGCGGCATCTCCGGGAGCCCGAGCCGGCGACGGAACTGGAACATCAGGTCGCGCCGGTACCGCCAGGCCCGTCGGGTGTAGTGCAGGTAGGTCGCCCGGTTCGCCGCGGCGGTCGGCAGCGGATCGACGGCCACCAGCGGATGCGGCACCACGTCGTTCGGCCGGGACGGTGTGAGGTCGTACGCGACGAGGGGGACGTCGTACGCCTCGGCCAGCGCCGCGGCCCACTGCTCGCTGACCACGGCGCAGACGATGGCCTCACTGCCGGCGGTGAGTTCGATCGCCTCGTCGCCGAACCGGCGACCGTAGTCCCGGTACGCCTCGATCGTGATCTGGAGGAACGAGTCGAGGTTGCTCTTGGTGACCCATTCCCGGCCACGCTCGGTCTGCATCATCGACTGCTGGTTCCAGCCGACCGGCACCACGTCGAGCCCCAACTGTCGGGGCAGGTCGACCAGGTTCAGTGACGCCGCGAGGCGTACCTCGTGGCCGTGGCGGGCCAGCTCGGCGGCGAGCGCCGTCAGCGGATAGACGTCACCGCGGCTGCCGAGCGCCAGGACGGTGATACGCATCGTCGCTCCCCTCCGGTCCTCGGTGCGGCGTCGACCCGTCGCCGGTGTTCAGGTCGGTGGAGACCGCGATCTGCCGCTGGTCCTCCAGTTCCGCCAGGCGCGCGGTCAGTCCGCGCCGGATCGTGGCGTACGCGTCGCTGCCGAGCGCGAGCCGCAGCGGGGCGGTCGGCCCGGTGGCGACGTCGACCACGGCGGCGGCCATCTTCGCCAGGTCGCCACGGCACGGCAGGCGGCCGTCCTGCGCCCGGCGACGCAGGATCGCCGCCGGGGTGCCCGCGTAGCCGGGCGACGCGGTGGTCAGCTCCTTGCTCCGCCCGAAGAACCCGGTGCGCACGGTGCCGGGCTCGACGATCGTCACGCCTATCCCGAAGCCCTTCACCTCGGCGGCCAGCGACTCGAAGAAGCCCTCCACGCCCCACTTGGTGGCGCAGTAGACGGCCGTGCCGGGTGACCCCCGTTGCCCGGCCATGCTCGAAATCTGGATGATCCGCCCGCCGCCCTGCGCGCGCAGGTACGGCAGCGCCGCCTGGGCCAGGTGGATGGGCCCGGTGAGGTTCGTCCGGATCTGCCGGTCGACCTGCTCGCCGCTGGCCTCCTCGGCGGCGCCGACGAGCGCGTACCCGGCGTTGCTGACCACCACGTCGAGGCGGCCGAGCGCGTGGGCGGCGTCGTCGACCACCTGCCGGATGCGTTCCGGGTCGGTGACGTCCAGTCGCGCCGTCCACAGGGTCCCCGACGCGGGGGGCCGCAGGTCGGCCAGGGTACGCGGATCGCGGGCGGTGGCCGCCACCGTCTCGCCCCGGGCGAGCAGTTCGGTCACCAGCGCCCGGCCGAGCCCTGCCGAGCTGCCGGTGACGAGCCAGGTACGCGGGGACGCGGTCATGCCCCGGCCCACTCCGGGACGTCCAGGATCTCCAGGACCGCGCAGGACAGGGTGGCCGGCGCGCCCCCGTACAGCAGCAGGTGGTCGCCGGCGGTGAGCTGCCCGGTGACCAGCAGGTGGTTGAGGGAGAGCAGCTGGTCGCTCGCGCCGGTGTGTCCGACGCCGCGCCCGAACTGCCAGGTGGTGCGCTCCATCGTGATGCCCAGCGGCTCCACCAGATCGTGCTGCACCATGTACGCCGCCGCGTTTCCGCAGATGAACCGGGTCATGTCGGCCAGCTTGCGGTCCGCCTCGTCGAGCGTGCGTTCGATCAGGTCGAGCCGGGCCCGGTTGCGCAGTTCGGCGGCGTCGGTCAGCGACATCACGTTGGTGCGGAAGTACTCGGCACGTTCGCGCATGTCGATCGTGCGGCCCTGGCCCGCCGCCGGCGGGTACAGCGGCTCACCGCCCCGGTACAGCGGTTCCACCTCGGGCACCGCGACGCTGCCCACGGCGCGCAGCCGGGCGAAGCCGTGGTCGCGGTCCAGCAGCAGCGCACTGCCGGCGTCGCCCAGGATGAACCCGGGTGCCGAGTTCCATCTGTCGATCAGCGGTGAGCCGAGGTTCTCGGCCGTGGTCACCAGCACCGTCCGGCCCGTCGCCGCGCCGGCCAGGTGCCCGGCGGCGATCTCCAGCGCCGCGAACACGCCGTTGCAGCCCAACCGGACCTCGAACGCGGGGGCCGCCGTACCGACGACCTCCCGCTGGATGTACGGGCCGGGCAGCCACATCTCCGGACCCTGGTGATAGATGGAGGCGTGCAGCAGCAGGCCGATCCCGGCCGGGTCGGCGGCGGCGCGGGTCAGCGCCTGGCGGGCCGCGTGCACCGCCATCTCCGGCGGTGAGACGTCCCCGGCGACGCAGGCGCCCGTCAGCCGGTTCTCCAGGTAGGCGGCCGGGCTGTAGTCGCCGCGCCGGGCGGCCTGGCCGGCGTCGGTCACGGGCGGTTGGAAGACACCCAGCCCGGACAGGTGAACGTTGGTGATCTTCAACCGCGTCTCCCGGGTCGGCCGGCCATGGCGCCACGTCCGCCTTTGGCAAGGACTGTAGTGGCCCCGCGCGGGGAGGCGGTGCACCCGAACTCGACGCCGGACTGAGAACTGCTCGAATTCCGCCGCCGCTCCGACTTCAGCACCCGTGGAGGCCATTTTCGGCGCATTGACCGGCGCAAGTGTCCGTTGATAACTTCGGCCCACTCATTTCGGAAATATGTCGTCGACCGACGCCGACCCCGCCGCCCCACGCCAGCCGAGAGGAAGGTAGCTCAACCATGTCAGCCGACGAGGTCCTGGCGTTCACCATGCAGGCGCTGCGCGAGATGAACTTCTACACCGACGACACCGGCCCCGACTCGATGCTCGGGCCGTCCGGTGTGGACCTCGACTCGCTCGCCGTGTCCGAGCTCGCGCTGCGGGTCGAGGACCAGTTCGGCGTGACGTTCGACGACGACGACATCGAGACGCTCGCCATCATGACGCTGGGCGAGTTCGCCGCGGAGGTGGCCCGCCGGGCGGAGCTGATCCCGCAGGCCGACGCGGCGCGCGGCTGACGGCCTACCGGGCGACCGGCGACACCCGACGTACGACCCGGTGGCGGTGACCGGCACGTCCGCGGTCACCGCCATCCCCCGTGCCGGGACCCGGCCGCGCCGTGAGCGAGGCCGGCGTCGGAGCCGGCGGACGGCTGCGCGGGGCGACCCGCCGCACCACCCACCGGCCCGGCCCGGTCAGCGGCGGCCGGCCCCGCCCAGTTGGCTGAACACCTCGCCGGCCAGGTCGGCGACGCTGTGGCCGCCGAGCATCTTCGCGATCGGTAGCAGCATGCCCAGGTCACGCTGGACCCGGGTACGGACCTCCACGGCCATCAGCGAGTCCAGGCCCTGCCGCTTGAGCGGACGCCGGGGGTGCACCTGCGCCGACGGCATGCCCAGCACCTCGGCGAGGACCCGGGCCAGGTAGCGCTCCACGGCGTCCCGGTCGGTCAGCGTGCCCGCCACCCCGGGCCCCACCCCCGCCGGCCCCACCGGTCCGGCACGCGTCTCCCCGGGGTCCGCAGGTGTGGCGTCGGTGACCGTGGCGACCGCGGCCACGGGTCGCGCCGGGGGCGGGGAGGCCGGCGGCGGCGACCCGGGTACGACGGGAGGCGGGGCGGTGGGGACGGCGGCAGGGGTGGGGGCGGCGGCGGGATCGGCGAGCAGCTCACGTAGCAGTGGCGAGGTCGCCGCGTCCGGGTGCGCGCTCGCCCACTGCCGCCAGTCCGCCGGCAGCACCACGCCGTGGGTGGCGTCGCGGGCCAGCAGCAGGCGCAGCGCCTCGATGCCCTCCCGGGGGCTGAACGTGTCCATTCCGGCCGGGTTGATCGCCCGGCCCTGCTCCCGCCCGACCCGCGCGGGCATGCCGACCGACCAGAAGCCCCAGTTCACGCTGAGCGCGGTCAGCCCGGCGAGCCGGCGCTGGTCGGCAAGCGAGTCCAGGGCGGCGTTCGCGGCCGCGTACGCCCCGAGCATCGGGGAGCTGAGCACCGCCGAGCCGGAGGAGAACAGCACGAAGAAGTCCAGCGGCTGCTCGGCGAAGAGCCGGTGCAGCACGGCCGCGCCGGTGACCTTCGGGCGCAGGACCGCCGACAGGGTCCGGTCGTCCAGTTCGGACAGGGCCCGGTACTCGACGACCCCGGCGGCGTGCACCACACCCCGGATCGCCACACCGTCCTGACCGTGCCGCTCCACGACCGTCCGCATCGCCTCCCCGTCGGCCACGTCGACCGCCTCGTACGCCACCCGCACCCCGTGCCGCCGCAGCTCCGCCAGCCAGTCCGCGCCGCCGGTCCCGGAAAGCGGGGTACGCCCGGTGAGCACGATGTGCCGGGCCCCCTCGCGGACCAGCCAGTCGGTGACCACCCGGCCGAGGTCGCCGAGCCCGCCGGTCACCAGGTAGCCGGCGGTCGGATCGATCCGGACCGGCCGGTGCGGGACCGGGGGTGCGGCGGGCCGGGGCGCGGACAGCTCCCCGACGGACACCAGCACCTTGCCGATGTGCCGGGCCTGGGCCATGTGCCGGAACGCGCCGACCAGGTCGGTCGCGGGGAAGACGCGGTGCGGCAGCGGTTCGAGCAGACCGGCCTGCACCAGGGCCAGGGCCTCCTCAAGGATCGCGCCGAGCCGGCGCGGTTCGTTGAGCCCGAGGTCCACCACGTCGACCACGAAGAACGAGGCCCCGCGCGCCAACAGCCGCAGGTCCAGCCGGGTGCCCTCGACCAGGTCACGCCGGCTCAGCTCGACGTAGCGCCCCCGGTCGGCCAGCAGCTCCACGCTGCGCAGCAGGCCCTCCCCCGCCTGCGTGTTGAGCACCACGTCGACGCCCTCGCCCCGGGTGGCGTCCCGGATCTCGTCGGCGAAGCCGGTGCTCCGCGAGTCGGACACGTGCGCGACGCCCATCATCCGCAGCAGCGCGCGCTTGTCCGGGCTGCCCGCCGTGGCGTACACCTCGGCACCGCGCCAGCGGGCCACCTGCACCGCGGCCAGGCCCACCCCGCCGGTGGCGTGGTGGATCAGCACCCGTTCGCCGGGCCGCACCTGCGCCAGGTGCACCAGCGAGTGGTACGCGGTGACCAGGGCCACCGGCACGGTGGCGGCCTCCTGCGGGGTGAGCCGGGCCGGCCGCCGGCGCACCAGGTGCGCGTCGACGCAGAGGTGGGCGGCGGCGGGTGAGCGCAGCGAGATCGCCACCACCTCGTCGCCGGGCCGCAGTCCGGCCACACCCGGCCCGACCCGGGTGACCGTGCCGGCGCACTCGCCGATCACGGTCGCGGGCTGGTCGGACAGGCGCGGATACAGGTCCATGGCGATCAGCACGTCACGGTAGTTGAGGGCGAGGTGGTCGGCGCGGACCTCCACCTCGCCCGGCCCCGGCGGCCGGCGCGGCACCGGCACCAGGCGCACCCCGTCGAGCAGGCCGGGCGAGGTGACCTGGAGCTGGTGGGTGACGTCGGCGTCGTCCGGCCGGGCGGTGGGCACGGGCAGCAGGCGTGCGGCGTACCGCTGGCCGTCGCGCAGCGCCACCTGGTCCTCCGGCCCGACGCCGGCCAGTTCCCGGTGCAACGCGGCGGCGAGGTCGGCCGGTGACCCCGCCGGGTCCAGGTCGACGAGCACGCAGCCCAGTTCCCGGTGCTCGTGGGCGACGACCCGGCCCAGGCCCCAGAGCGCGCCCTGCCACATCGACACGGTCCGGTCGGCGTCGCGCACCCGGTGCGCGCCCCGGGTCACCAGCGACAGCCGGGGCGGCTCGGGCAGGCCGGCGTCGGCGAGCGCCCGCAGCAGCCGCAGGGCGCTGCCGCAGCCGAGGCGTTCGGCGTCCTCGGCCGCCCGCTGTGCCGGCGTGGAGCTGTCGGGCTCGATGTCCAGCGTCCAGAGGTGCACCACCTCGGTCGGAGCGAGGCCGTCGAACCCGGCCCGGACGTCGGCGATCAGCCGCCGGTACTGCGCCGGCGCGGTCGGGTCGATCTCGTACCGGTCGGCCGCCAGCCGTTGGTACCCGCTACCCGGGAACACCCGTACGTCGGCGGGCAGCGCGGCGCCGACGCCGGACCGGTCGGCGAAGACCAGGCGGCGGCCGGCGGGCCGGTGCGCATCCGGCAGCGCCGGCAGCGGCTGCCAGCGCAGCTCGTGGAACCACCCGTCGGGGTCGCGCACCGAGTCCGGGGGTTGCAGGTACTGCAGGCGCAGGCCCTCGATCTCGACGATCACCCGGCCGTCGGCGTCGGACACCACGAGGTCGCCGCAGACCGAGTCGGACCGCCAGGCGGTGACCGCGACGGCGTGCGCCCAGCCGGGGACGCCCGGGTCGGGGTGGACCGTCACGGCGTCGATGCCGCCCAGCACGAACGCCGACGACCGGTCCCCGGCCGGGATCAGCGACGCGAGGACCTGCCCGCACGCGTCCAGCAGCGCCGGGTGGCAGGTGTACCCGGCCGGGTCGACCCCGGCGGGCACCTCGATGCGGCCCAGCGCCTGCCCGTCGCCCGTCCAGAGTTCCGCGATGCCCTGGAACGCGCCCTGCCACTCGTTGCCCCGGGCGGCGAACCGGCGGTAGAAGTCGACCCCGGTCAGGTGGTCCGGGCAGGCGGCGCGTGTCGCCTCCAGCGGCAGCCGACGCCGTCCGGGCGGCGGGGTACGGTTCACCGTCGCGGTGACGTGTGTCGTCTCCGCCCCGGTCACCGCCACGTCCCAGGTGTCGGGCCCGCGCGGGGTGAACGTCGTGGACAGTGCGGGCGGCGGCTGGTCCGGGCGCAGGAACAGCGCGTCGAGGTAGCGGATGTCGCGCAGCACGGGCGTCTGCCCGCCGCAGATCCCGGCGGCGGCGGTGTGCAGCAGCTCGACGTACGCGGTGCCCGGCACGACCACGGTGCCCTGCACCCGGTGGTCGAGCAGGTACGGCTCGCGGGCCGGGTCGACGACCCGGTCCACGCGGTGCCGGTCCGGTCGTCCGGCCGGGGTCGGGGCGAGCCAGTACCGCTGGCGCTGCCACGGGTAGGACGGGAGCCGCACGTAGCGGGGCGGGGGCCCGCCGACCACCCGGTGCCAGTCGACCGGGCAGCCGGCGCGGTGCAGGGCCGCGACGGTGTCGAGCAGGCTGGCCCGTTCCGGCTCGTCGCGGCGCAGGCAGCCGACGGCCGCGCCGTCGGTCCCGGTCGCCGCCAGTGTCTCCTGGATGGCCGGCAGCAGGATGGGGTGCGGGCTGATCTCGACGAACACCGTGTCGCCCGAGCCGGCGAGGTGTGCCACCGCGGCCCCGAACCGCACCGGTTCGCGCAGGTTGCGGATCCAGTAGGCGGCGTCCCACCCGGAACCGTCGCAGGGGGCGTCGTCCACGGTGGAGTAGAGCGGGACCCGACCCGCGCGGGGGGTGACGTCGCCGAGGTCGGCCAGCAGGTCGTCGCGGAGCTGGTCCATCTGCGGGCTGTGCGAGGCGACGTCGACCCGGACCTGCCGGCAGAACACGCCGCGTTCGTCGAGGCCCGCGACGATGGTGGCCAGCGCCTGCGGGTCGCCGGAGAGGACCGTCGAGGTGGGGCTGTTGCTGACCGCCACGGAGACGAGGTGCTCGTGGCCGGCCAGGGCGGCCTGCGCGTCGGCGGCGGACAGCTCCACCGAGTACATGACGCCCTGCCCGGCGACGGTGCGCAGCAGCCGGCTGCGCCGGCAGATGACCGCGCCGGCGTCGGCGAGGCTGAGCGCGCCCGCCGCGCCCGCCGCCGCCACCTCACCCATGCTGTGCCCGACCACGTGGTCGGGCTCGATGCCCCAGTCGCGCAGCACCGCGCAGAGCGCCGTCTGCATCGCCCACAGGGTCGGCTGGACGGTGTCGATGGACGCCGGGGTGTCCGTCTCCCCGGTCAGCCTGGCCAGCAGCGACCAGCCGACCTCGGCGCGGATCACCTCGTCGCAGCGGGTGAGCGTGTCGCGGAAGACCGGTGAACGGGCCAGCAGTTCCCGGCCCATGCCGTCCCACTGCGAGCCCTGCCCGGGGAAGACGAAGACGACGACCGGCCGGTCGCCCTCCACCGGCGCGGACGCGGTGACGCCCAGCCGGGGCCGGGACTCACCGGCGGCGTACGCCCGTAGCCGCTCGACCAGGTCGTCGGGCGACGTGCCGACCACGGTCAGCCGGTTCTCGTGGTGGTCCCGGCGGGTGGCCGCGCTGAAGCACACGTCGCGCAGCGGCAGTTCCCGTCCGCCGCCGCCCGGCGCGAGGAACCGCGCGTAGTCGGTGGCGAGGGCGGTGAGCGCCTCCCGGCCGGGTGCGGAGAGCACCAGGAGCTGCGCGGCCTCCCCGTCGGGCTCGGCGGCGGGTACGGGGGTCGGTGCGGGCCGGGGGTACTCGCCGAGCACCACGTGCGCGTTGGTGCCGGAGATGCCGAACGAGCTGACCCCGACCAGGCCCGGCCGGTCGGTCTGCGGCCAGGGGGTACGCTCCCGCACCAGGCGCAGCCGCAGCCCCGCCCAGTCGACCGCGCCGGTCAGCTCGGCGGCGTGCAGGCTCGGCGGGATCTCCCGGTGCTGGAGCGCGAGCACCGCCTTGATGACGCCGGCCAGCCCGGCGGCGGCCTCGGTGTGGCCGATGTTCGTCTTGACCGAGCCGACCAGGCAGTCGGCTCGCCCGTCCCGGCCAGCGCCGGCCACCGCGCCGAGGGCGGCCAACTCCACCGGGTCACCGGCCGGAGTCCCGGTGCCGTGCGCCTCGACGTAGTCCACCAGCGCGGCGGACACGCCCGCGTCGGCGTACGCCGCGCGCAGCGTCTCCTCCTGGCCGGGTCGGGAGGGCGTGAGCAGGTATCCGCCGGACTGGCCGTCGTTGCCGACCGCGGACCCGTAGATCACGGCGTGGATGGCGTCGCCGTCGGCCTCGGCGCGGTCCAGTGGTTTGAGCACCAGCACGGCCACCCCCTCGCTGCGGACGAAACCGTCGCCGTGGGCGCTGCCGAACTTGCACCGGCCGTCGGCGGCGAGCATCCGGGCCGCCGAGAACGGGATGGTCTCCTCGGGGGCGAGGACCAGGTTCACCCCGCCGGCCAGCGCCAGTTGGGTCTCCCCGTTGCGCACGCTCTGGTAGGCCAGGTGCAGCGCCGCCAGGCTGGAGGAGCAGGCGCAGTCCACCGCCATGCTGGGGCCACGCAGGTCGAAGGCGAAGGACACCCGCCCGGCCAGGAAGCTGCGCGCGCCGCCGGTCGCCGCGTGCAGGTCCAGCACCGACGCATCGCTCAGCAGGTGCCCGTACGCCGACGACATGCCGCCGACGTAGACGCCGGTGCGGGTGGTGGACAGCCGGTCGCGGGTCAGGCCGGCGTCGGCCAGCGCCTCGGCCGCGGTCTCCAGCAGCAGCCGCTGCTGGGGGTCCATCCGTTCCGCCTCGCGGGGCGCGACGCCGAAGTAGCCGGCGTCGAACTGGTCGATCTGGTCGAGGAAGCCGCCCCGGCGGCTGACGATCCGGTTCGGTGTGCCCGGTCGCGGGTCGTGGTAGGCGTCGATGTCGTACCGGCTGGCGGGCACGTCGGTGATCGCGTCACCGCCGTCGCTGAGCAGACGCCAGAACTGCGCCAACCCGTCCGCGCCGGGGAACCGGCAGCCGATGCCCACCACGGCGACCGGTGTCCCGCCCGGCGTCGCGGCCCGCGTGCGCGCCGACTCGTCCCGTCCGGTCATCCGCCCCGCCTCTCTCGGCGTCGTGTGCTGGCTGCGACCCGAGTCTTCCGGCCACCGCTTGGGAACGACTTGAGAAACCACGGACGCCGGTGGGCAGACCCGCTCGCCTTCCGGTCGGGACCACCGGCGCGGCGTCCCACCCGGCGGGGGGCCGGCGGTGACCTCGTCCTTGAGAACGGCTCGACGACAGCTCTCGCGGGAGGCCGGGGACCGTGCCGTGGGTCGACAACGACGGTCGTGGATCGATAGTTTGGCAGCCGGTCCGTCCCGGCCCACAGGTCGGGCACCAGGGCGCATCCGGTGCGGTCCAACGGCACGAACCACCAGCACGATTGGACGCCGACCATGCGGGTCATCACCATCGCCACCGACCTCGACCACCCCTTCCTGCGGCGGCTGCTGGAGCCGTCCTGCGCGGCGGTGGGGCTCGGGCTGGTCGTCCTCCAGGGGCGGCAGAAGGGGTTCCGGCCACGGGACAAGCGGGCGCTGCTGACCGACTACCTCGCCCGGCACGTCGCACCGGACGAGCTGGTGCTGTTCACCGACGCGTACGACACCCTCCTGCTGCGCGGGGAGGAGCACATCCGCACCGCGTACGCGGGCTTCGCGCAGCGTGTCGTGTTCAGCGCCGAGCCGAACAGCTGGCCGATGGGCCCCGTCGGTCTCGCGTTGCACGAGGACCCGCCCGTCGGCCCGTACCCGTACCTCAACAGCGGCGGTTTCCTCGGGCCCGCCGGTGACATCCTCGCCCTGTGCGCGGCGTATCCGGACCCCCCGAGCGGGCGTTTCCCGCTGCTGAACCGGCTGCGGACGCACCAGGTCGACACGGACCGGTTGCACGGCACCAGCGACCAGTACTACTGGACCCTCGTCCAGCTCCTCGAACCGGACACCGTCGGGCTCGACCACGGGGCGGTCCTGTTCGAGAACTTCGCGCCGAGGGTCGGCAACTTCTGCGAGCTGAACCGCTGGACGGACGACTTCCGCACCCACGGCAGGCAGTCGGCCAGCTACCGGCGGGAACGCTCCCGGCTCCTGTCGCGGCTGCGCTCGCCCAGCGGGGCGGCCCAGGTGCACTTCGCCTCCGCCCTGGCCAAGACGGTGGTCCTCGACCTGCTCGACGAGGGTCTGCTGCCCTCCTGGCTGGTGGGGATGGTGCCACGGTGACCGGGCGACCGGAGTACGAGCAGCGCCACCGTCCGTCGCTGCAACGCAACGAGCTCCAGCGCAACGACCTGCTGGCGATGCAGGCGCTGGCCCCGCTGTCGCTGACGTACCTGCCGTGGAGCGCGAGCGCCATGCGCCCGAGCGGGGTCGTCGCGGTGCTCAACGAGATCATGGTGAACCGGCGGCGGTGCGTCGTCGAACTGGGCGGCGGGGTCTCCACCTTCTATCTCGGCCGGCTGCTGCGGCGGCGCGGCGGGCACCTGTGGACCGTGGAGCACGACGGGCGCTGGGCGGAGCTGCTCGGTCAGGAACTGGCCGACGAGGGCCTGGCCGACGTGGTGACCGTGGTGCACGCCCCCCTGGCGCCGGTGCCGGCGTCGTGGCCGGGCGAGGAGCCGACCTGGTACGCGCAGGAGCGGCTACGGGAGATGACGGCGGGCCGGCCCGTCGACCTGCTCCTCGTGGACGGGCCGCCCGCCCACCGGGCCGGGTACGCGCACGCCCGGTATCCCGCCGGTCCCTTCTTCGCGCCGCTGCTCGCCGAGGACTTCGCCGTCGTGCTCGACGACATCGACCGGCAGGGTGAGCAGGACATCATGCGGTGCTGGGAGGAGGAGCTGGGGGTGACGTTCGAGCACCGCCTGACCAACGGCCGGATCGGCATCGGCCGGCCCGGCCCCGCGTTCACGGTGTGAGCCGGGCCGGTGCCCCGGCGGCGGGTCCGGTGCGGGTGGTTAGCATCGCCGGGTGATCGAGGAGCTGGTCAGGCAGGTGGCCGTCGACGGGGACGACGACGCGGTCGAGGAGTTGTCGCTGATCGCGGACACCGATCCGGGGCGGCTGACGCCGTACCTCGGCACACTGCTCGACCGGGACGTGGTGTGGCCGGGGAAGCTGTACCGGGCGGCGGACGCCGACGTGGTCCGTCGGGTCGTCGAACGGGTCGACGGCGGCGACGCGCCCGGGCAGCTCAACCAACTGCTTGTCGTCCTGGCGCACGTCGCCCACCCGATGGCCGAGAGCGCCCTGCGCCGCTGGTCGGCACAGCCGCCGGCCGGGGCGGACGCGCTGCACGTCGACATCCTGGACTACGCGCGTAAGGGTGGCTGGACGGTCGACCCGCAGGGGCACCGGCGGGACCTGTGCGGTGACACCGCGTACGAGTGGATCATGCGGGAGGCACCGCGCGGGCCGGCCGGGGCGCGCTGCCCGTGGTGCGCGTCGCCACTGTGGACGGCGGCGGACCTCGACCCGGCGGAGCCCGCCGTCGGTGCCGCGCTGGCGCACACCGGCTGGTCCGGCCGCCTGGTGATCGAGACGTGTCACTTCTGTTCCTGCTACACGACGCTGTACAGCCGGGTCACGCCGACCGGGGACACGGCCTGGTGGAGCGGGAACATCCGCCCGGATCACCTCGGCTCCACCGAGGCGGAGGACCCGCCCGCGTCGCTGCCGGTGACCGGTGCCTTGCGGCAGAGCCCCTACCAGGCCAGCGCGTGGGAGCAGGGCGGCTCGACGCTGGGTGGCCGGCCCGACTGGATCCAGGACGCCGACCACCCCGACTGTCCCGGGTGCCGGCAGCCGATGGACTACGTCGGTCTGGTCGGCGGCGCCGACCTGGACGAGTACGGCGAGGGCGCGTACTACCTGCACCTGCACCGGCCGTGCGGGTTCGCCGCCGTCAACTACCAGCAGAGCTGACGGCGGGCGCGAGCGTCGACGCGCACCACTGCCGGAACGTGGTTCCGCCGCCCCCGCCGGGCGCGGGCGGGTAGACGCCGGCGTCCTGCGCGCGGGCCATCTCGACCATGGCGTCGACGAACGCCGGGCTGGCTCCGGCCGCCGTGTACCGGGCGCGGTGGTCGTCGAACGTGGCCCGGTGGTAGGTGACCGGCCGGCCGAGCGTCTCGGTGATGATCTGCGCCATCTCGCGGGGCGTGTGGTCGACGGGCTGCCGGACGGGGACGCCGGCCTGGCCGGTCCAGGTGCGGTCGGTGAGCAGTGCCGTGGCCGCGTCGGCGATGTCGACCGTGGCGACGGCGGGCAGCGGCGCGTCGGGGTCGAAGGGGAGCACGAACCTGCCCCCGTCGCGGATCAGGTCGACCTGGCGCAGCAGGTTCTCCATGAAGAACGGTGGCTGCAACGAGCGGTAGGCGGCGTCGCTGGCCTCGATGGCCGAGTCCATCGCCCAGGCCGCCGCGAGCAGCCCGGAGGGGCCGGTGAAGCCGCGGCCGAGCGAGGAGACCGCGACGACCCGGGGTACGCCGTGGGCCCGGACGGCGGCCCCGATCGGGCGGGCGAAGCCGAGGTAGTGCCCGGTCACGTCCGGGGCGGTGTGGTCCGGCGGCACGAGCACGAACAGCGCCTCGGCGTCGGCCAGCGCGGTGTCGAGCACGGCGGGGTCGGCGTGGGAGCCCGCGACCACCTCGGCGTCCGCACGCAGGTGCTCGGGCAGGCGGGCGGGGTCGCGGGCGACGAGGCGCAGTGGCGTACCGGTGGCGTGCAGGTGGGCGGCCACGGCGGCACCGATGGTGCCGGTGGGTGTGGTGACGACGATCATGGCGCCCATCGTCACGCGGTGGGCGTGGTGCGGAGAAGGACCGGTTCGGGCGCGATCATTACCCTGGGGGCATGAATCCCGTGGAGTCGAGGGCGCTGCGCTACTTCGTGGCCGTCGCCGAGGAACTCAACTTCACCCGGGCGGCCCGCCGGATCGGCATCGCCGCACCGGCGCTGTCCAGGGCGGTCGCCGGGCTGGAGGCGGACCTCGGCGTACGGCTGTTCGCGCGCACCACCCGCAGCGTCGGCCTCACCGAGGTGGGCGCGCTGCTCCTGGCCGACGCGCGGGCGGCGCTGGTCGCGCTCGACGCCGCCACCCTCCGGGCCCGACGGGCGGCCGGGGTGACGGACGGCAGGCTGGTGCTCGCGGTGAAGGCCGACGTCGAGGCGGGGCTGCTGGAGGACGTACTCGCGGCGTACGCCGCCGAACCGGCGGCGGTGCCGGTCGAGGTCGTGTTCACCGGCTGGCGGGAACAGCCCCGGCTGCTGCGCGCGGGCGAGGCCGACGTGGCGATCGTCGTCGAGCCGCTCGACACCGACGGGCTGGACGTCGAGCCGCTGCTGCGGGAGCCGCAACTGCTGGCGCTGCCGGCCGGTCACCCGCTCGCCGGGTCACCCCGGCTGCGGCTGGCCGACATCGAGGCGGACCACCGGCCGGCGGTTCCCGGCGCGTACGTCTACGTACGGCACGGGGAGCAGCTGCCGCCGTTCGGGGACATGGTGCAGATGCTGCGGCAGATCGAACTCGGACGGATGGTCGCGCTGTTTCCGGCCTCGGTGGCCGCGCGCAACGCCCGGCCGCAGTTGACGTGGCGGCCGGTCGACGACGCGCCGGAGGCCGCCTTCGCGGTGGCCTGGCCGCAGCATTCGCATTCGCTGGCGGTGGCGGCGTTCGTCCGGATCGCCACCGCCGTCGCCGCCGACCGCCCGGCCGACATCGGCGCGCTCCGATCGGCCGGCGTGACCGGCCCCGAACAGGTGAGGGTTGTCCGTTAACCGGCTCAGTCAGCTGCGGGACGACGCCTCTCACCAGCTCCCAC
Organism: Micromonospora sp. S-DT3-3-22; assembly: GCF_015354745.1. NCBI lineage: Bacteria > Bacillati > Actinomycetota > Actinomycetes > Micromonosporales > Micromonosporaceae > Micromonospora > Micromonospora sp. S-DT3-3-22. The sequence goes on along the minus strand of NZ_JACGMO010000018.1, from coordinate 56,061 downwards.
CTATTGTCGGACCGTCGTCGATCCCATCATCCGAAATGGCCGGACGGAGCAGTCGTGCCCAAGCAACAGGGATTCGTGACGGTGCCCACGATGCTGGAAAAGCAGCAGGGACCGTCGTGCTGGTTGTACGTCGTCGAGGCGCTCGCCGCCGCCCGCGCGAGCGGGACCGGGCGGACGACCCGCTATCTGAAAATCATCATGACGTCGTATCCGAGCGAGGATCAGTTGACCGAGGCGATGATCGGGAAACTGTCGTCGGCGCAACGGCGTACCGTCGCATTGCAATTGGTCGCGGACAATCTCGACCGGCTGGTCCGCCGCCTGACCGAGTGGCAGCAGGGCGAGGGCGGGCGACGGGCCGGCGGTGTGCTGACCCGGGAGCTGCTGGAGCGGTACGTCACCGCGACCGTCGGGTCGCTGCGCTCGCTCGACCATCTGACGCCCCGCGACGCGGCCGGGACGACGTACGACGTCGGCCATCTGATCGACAGCTACCGGCAGGCGCAGGCCCGGGCGGGGACGTTGGCCCGGCTCGCCGCCGCCGGGGGTCGCGACGAGGTCCACGCCCTGTTGAACAGCGAGGGCGCGATGCTCTGGTCGGCGCAGGACGCCGCCGACGCGGACGCGGCGCTGACCGCGCAGAGCTGGCCGAGCTACGGTGCCGTCCGGAAGCGGTTCAAGGAGCTGAGCCCGGCGCCCGGCCAGGTGCTGGGTCCGGGTCTCCCCGCTCGCCCAGGTGCTCGACTGATCCCCCGGGGCGGCCACCCCCGCCGGTGCCGGGCGGGGGTGGCCGCCCGCCCGGCGTACCGGACGGGTGCGGTGACCTCGCGTCGGCCCACCGGCCAGCGGCGGGCCGGCCGGTCGCCGGATGCGCCTCAGCCCGGAATCCAGGCCCGGAAGTACCAGCCGTTGTACTGGCTGTCGGGCAGGGTGCGGTAGACGCAGTTGCCGCTCACCTCGCCCCAGTAGCTGGCGTCGATGCGGTACTGCTCGCAGATGTCGTACGTGGCGAAGGCGCCGTTCCAGTCGAACGGCACGGCGGCGGCCGGGGCCGGCTGGACGGTGAAGCTGACGGCGGCCGCCGCGGTGGCGACCACCGCGAGCCGGGTGAGCCGGCGGCGCATCGACAGGGGCATGGGGGTCCTTCCGCAGGGGTGACGGGGCTGTGACCGATCGTAAATCCACAGTGGCCGATCGTTGATCCACCGTTCGGGCAGGCCCCGGGAGGCCGGCGCGGGGCGGCCGGGCCGCCCCGCGCCGGAGGTGCTAGTCGTGGACGCCGACGTGGAAGTTGAAGACCGCGCCGTTGCGGGTGAGGGCGAGGTTCCACTTCCCGCCGTTCTTCAGCACCACCGGGTTGGAGGTCGGATACCGCTGGAGGAACCAGTCCTCCAACCGCTGCGCCTCCGCGGCGGAGAGCACCCCGACCTGCCCGATCGCCGCCGCGTGGTGCGGCTCCGGGTTGCAGCCGGCGTTGAACCGGTAGCTGGAGTCGCGGTTCCACCGGCCGCTGCCGAGCATCGTGACCGTCACCGGGCCGGAGTGGTGGAACTCCAACTGCGGGACCGCGGGGTCGGCGACGACCACGTCGGGGGGCGTTTCCAGGGACGGGAACGGCACTGCCACCGTCTCGATGACGGCCTGTGATGCCCAGTTGAAATCGACCTCGAACGGCATGCCCATCCTCCTGACCGGGTGTCCCGTCCGCCGGCCTGTCGCGACGGCACGTCGACGTGAACCATCATGGGTCGGACCCGGCGTCACACGGCGGGCACTGTCCGTGCCCGGACACTGCCGACCAACCGACAGCGCCCGGCGCGGACCCGCCGGCCGCCGTCAGCAGGCGGCGCGCTGGCCGGAGTAGTGGACGCCGATCCGGCCGACCACGGTCAGGTCGGTCAGGGCGGTGCCGGCGGCCCGGCTGACGTAGCAGGAGTAGCGGTGCTGGTTGATCACCTCAAGGTGGATGTGCGCGCCGCTGTCCCCGTTGACCTGGTAGCAGCTGGAGTACCGGAACCGGCCGGTCTCGCCGAGCTTGGTCCACGGGCCGACCGAGGCACCGACGACCACACCGCCGGGCTTGTTGTTCACGTGCATCACGTCCGCCCGGCCGACGACCCCGCCGGTCGTGGTGTCCCGGGCCTCCAGCCCGATCCGGTAGCCGCCGTCGGCGAGGTTGCCGGTCGCGCAGCCCGGTCGGACGGTGACGACGGTGACCGCGACCGGGTGCCCGGCTGCGGTCTTGGTGCCGAAGGGGGAGACGACGGTGGCCCCCGGGTTGCGGTAGATGTCGACCGCCCAGTCGTTGGTGTAGCCCCAGTTGCCGAACACGATGTGGTGGCTGGCCGGCCCGGACTCGCCGAACCTGTTCCAGGTGGACGAGTCCTGGATCGGCGGGTAGACCGCGATCGGGTCGGCGGTCTCGTGCGCGGCGGCCGGGGTCGCCGGCACGGCGACGGCTCCCAGTACGAGCGTGAGTGCGCCGAGCGTACGGGCGATGCGGAACCTCATCGTGCCTCCGAAGGGTGTGCGGAGTGGAACGAAACCACCTCGCCGATCGACGAGAGTGGATGAGGATACCGTCTGTGGCGGGACGCCGGCAGGTGCCGGCACCGGGTCCGTGGTGGGTCGGCACGGGTCGCCCGGCTCAGGGGGTGAGGGTCTCCCACAGGTGCGGGTGCCGGGTCAGGTGCAGCAGCCGTTCCGCCAGTCGTCGGTGGGCGGGGGTGTGCGTCGGGGCACCCCACAGGGGCGCGGTGCTCATGCCGTCCGCCGCCGCCACCACGAGCGCCAGCACGTCGGCGGGCAGCCCGTCGGCGGCGAGGGCCGCCTCCAGCCGTTCCGCGTCGGCGCGGGCGAGTTCGGCGACCGCGGGCACCGTCATGAGCTGGGTGACCAGCGCCAGCGAGGCGCGTACGGCGGCGTCGTCGTCGGCGGGCGCGACCGACGCGCGCAGGTAGGCCCGGGTCAGCCGTCCCGGTGCGGTGTCGGCGGGGTCCAGCGCGGCGTCGATGCCGGCGTGGAAGGCGGCGAGCTGGTCGCGGGCCAGTTCCAGGATCAGTTCGTCCTTGCTGGCGAAGTGGTAGATCAGCCCGCCCTTGGACACGCCGGCGAAGCGGGCGATGTCGTCCAGCGAGGCGTGGATCCCCCGGGCGCGGACGGCGTCAGCGGCGGCGTCCAGCAGGGCACGTCGGGTGTCCTGCGGCGACCGGCCGGCTGTGCGTCCCACGGCGACACCGTACCTACGGCCGTGGTGGGCGCGGTGAGGGGATGAGCACCCAGGCCAGCACCGCCGCGCCGAGGGTCAGCGCCGCGGCGAGCGACGAGGTGACCTGGACGCCGGTGATGAACGCGTCCCGGGCACCGGCCACGGCCTGCGGCGGCAGCACCTGCAACGCCGAGCCCAGCGAGTCACGGACCCGGGCCGCGTCGGCGGCCGGCAGCCCGGCCGGCACGTTCACCACGTGCCGGTAGACCAGCGACAACAGGGAGCCGAGCACCGCGATGCCCAGCACCACGCCGAGTTCGTTGGCGGTCTCGGTGATCGCCGAGACGGAACCGGCCTTGCGCGGCGGCGCGGCCGAGATGATGGCGTCGCCGGTCAGCGTCATCGCCAGCCCGATGCCGAGACCGATGGGCACGAGCGCCAGACCGAGCCACAGGTACGGCGCGTGCGCGGCCGCCGCCACCGCGGCCAGCCCGGCGGCGGCCAGGCCCAGGCCGAGCGCGATGGCCCGGCCCCGGCCGAGCCGGGCCACGACCGACGCGATGATCACCACGACGACGATCGACGCCAGGGTCGCGGGCAACTCGGCCAGGCCCGCCTGCAACGGGCCGAACCCCCGGGCGAACTGGAGGTACTGGGAGAAGAAGAACAGCATGCCGACCAGCGCGAAGATCGCGATGACGTTGGCGACGACCGCCCCGAGGAACGCCGGGTTGCCGAACAGTTCGACGTCGAGCATGGGCTGTTCCAGCCGCCGCTGCCGCCGCACGAACAGCACGCCCGCGGTCAGGCCGACCAGTAGGCAGGACACCGTCACGCCGTCGACGCCGGCCCCGACCACGTGCTTGACCGCGTACACCAGCGGCACGACCGCCGCCATGGACAGCACCGCGGAGAGCACGTCGAAGCGGCCCGGTCGGGGGTCCCGGGACTCCGGGAGCAGCAGCAGTCCGGAGGTCACCACCAGGACCATCACCGGGACGTTGATGAGGAACACCGAGCCCCACCAGAAGTGCTCCAGCAGGAACCCGCCGACGAGTGGACCGACCGCCGACCCGGCGCCGAAGGCCGTGGACCAGATGGCGATCGCCCGGGTCCGTTCGCCGCTGTCGGTGAAGATGTTGCGGATCAGCGACAGGGTGGACGGCATCAGCGTCGCGCCGGCCACCCCGAGCAGCAGGCGGGCCCCGATCAGCGCCGGCGCGCTGGGGGCGAACGCGGCCAGCAGCGAGGCCGCGCCGAACGCCACCGAACCGATCAGCAGGACCCGCTTACGCCCGAACCGGTCGGCCAGGTTGCCCATCAGCACCAGCAGCCCCGCCAGGGTCAGCGAGTAGACGTCACCGATCCAGAGGACCTGCTCGGCGGTCGGGGCCAGGCTCGCGGTCAGCGCCGGCACCGCCAGCGAGAGCACCGTCCCGTCGACGGCGAGCAGCAGCACCGCCGCGGCCAGGACGGCCAGCGCCGCCCAGCGGCGGCGGGTGGACAGCACCGGAGCGGCGACCGGGGTCGCGGACGTGAGCACGCCGAAACTGTACCGACCAGCCGGTACAGTTCGTCAGGGTGACGTGCCGCACCCCTTGCCGCCCGCCGCAGGAGCGTCCCGGGGGTGCGGGGACCGGTCGGATGGCAGGGTGGGCACATGGACAGCGGACACGTCGACGACTGGCTCGTCGCCTACGAGCGGGCCTGGCGGACACCGGGTACGGACACCCTGGTCACGCTCTTCACCGAGGACGCCAGCTACCAGCAGGGGCCCTACCTGACCCCCGTGGTGGGCCTGCCGGCCATCGCCCGGATGTGGGAGGAACAGCGCGACGGCCCCGACGAGGTCTTCCGGATGACCAGCTCGGTCGTCGCGGTCGACGGCGACACCGCCGTGTCCCGCCACGAGGTCCACTACGGCGACCCGGTCACGCAGGAGTACCGCGACCTGTGGGTGATGCGCTTCGCCGACGACGGGCGGTGCCGGTCGTTCGAGGAATGGCCGTTCTGGCCGGACCGGCAGCCACCCGGGGTGCCGCAACCGTGACCGGGACCGCCACGCCCCGGGCCGGTCAGGCCCGCGACCGGAACGGGGCCAGGGTGGCGCGGATCGTCCCGGCGGCGCCCCAGTCGTCGTCGAACTGGGCCAGCACCGCCAGGTGCTGCCGCAGCTGGATGATCGGCATGCGGGCCCGCCAGTCGCCGTCGAGGCCGGTCAGCTCGGCATAGACGGCGAAGAACCGGCTCGACTCCGGTGGGGCCGCCGTGGTCCACAGGTGCGCCAGGTCCACCTCGGGCCACAGGTACGACACCGCCGGATCGATAAGCGCCGCCCGCCCCGCCCCGTCGGACAGCACGTTCTGCGACCACAGGTCACCGTGGGTCAGGCAGGCCGGCCGGACCGGCAGCAGCTCGGGCAGCCGGGCACACAGCCGTTCCACCGCGGTCCGGTCGGCGGCGTCGAGCGCGGCCCGGACCCTCGGCTCGGGCAGCCACCGCAGCAGGCGGTGCTCGGCGAAGAAGGCGAAGCCGTCGTCGGCCCAGGTGTTGACCTGCCGGCGACGTCCCAACCAGTTGTCCCGGTGCCAGCCGAAGCGGGGATGGACGGTGCCGGTGTGCAGGTGGGCGAGCGCGTGCGCGAACCCCTCCCAGAACGCCCCGTCGCGTGGCCTCGGCCTGAGCAGCGACAGCACGAGCAGTTCCCGGTTGGCCACGATCACGTCGGGGGTGGCCTGTCCGCCGAGTTCCCGCAGGGCCGTCAGCCCCTCGGCCTCCGCGCCGAAGGCGTCACCGTCGGGCGCTTCGGCGAAGGTCTTGACGAAGACCGGCGGCGCGTCCCGGCGGTGGGCGATCCCGGCGAGCGCGGCGAGACCACCGCTCACCGGCTCGACGGCGACGACGTCACCGATCCCGGCCCGCACCAACCGTTCGGTGAGCAGTTGCGTCGCCCCGGTCACCCGCCGGTGCCCTCCTCCGCGCCGTCGTGCTGGTCGCCCTCCAGGTAGACGTGCTGGTGGCCGTGGCCGGCATCGACGTTGACCTGGTCGAGTTGGGTGGCGGCGACGGACCAGGCGGCGGCGGCCTGGTCCGCCTGCCGTTTCGCCAGTGCCGTCAGCGCGGCCCGTTGCGCGGGCGGCCCGGTGACCGCGAGGAGGTACGACTCGACGGCCAGCGACGTCTGCTCCACGGCGCCGCGCAGGCCGCCGCGCGCCACATTGGTCGCCGTGGTGCCCGACGGCGGGTTGGCGAACGGCTCCGCCGCCCGCCGCAGGGTCTGCTGCCACTCGCGTGCCTGGCGCGCGTCGGCCGCCGGCTCGGCCCGCAGGGCGTCGAGCACGGGGGCGATCTCCTCGCGGAGGCGTCGGGCGGTGGCCGTCAGCTCGGTGATCTGCTGGGTGTCCCGCTTCGCCTCGGCCCGACGCAGGTCGGCGACGGTCGACTCGGTGGCGTCCGGTCGACCGACCGCGTACCCGATGCCGCCGCCGACGAGGGCGACGACGAGCCCGATCGCGGCGACGACGGCGAGCCGGGACAGACGGCGACGGCGGGGTGGCGACGCGGACAGCAGATACGAGGGCCTACCGGTACGACGCGACACGTCATCTCCCTGCTCGACGGAGCCTGGTCGCAGCATAGTGCCGCCCCGGCAGCCGACGGGTAGGGCGAATGTCGCGGGCGTCGACCGTTCGTGCCGGTCGGCCCCGCCCGGGTCCCCGGCGCGTCAACCGATCTGCCGCCGCCGAGGCGCTGCGGTCACCGCAGCGCCACCACGGCGTCGGTGTGCCCGTGGCGGCGCAGCACGGTCCCCGGTGCCGGGTCGTGGCGCAGCAGCGTGTGCCGGACGAGTTCGGTGCCGGCGGCGAGATCGTCGAAGACCGCGATGTCCAGGCTGACCGCGTGGGTGACGTAGCCGCCGGAGGCGTCCCTGCGCATGCTGCTGCCGCTCTGCCGGGCGTGGCCCAGGCCCCGGTCGCGCAGTGCCCGGTCGAGGTCGCGGGTCACGGTGGTGGCGTACCCACGCGGATCCGGCCGTCCGCCGATCTCCAGGTGCAGGCTCAGCCGGTAGCGGCGGGCCCCGCGCAGGGCGCTCGGACCGAACCACCGTGCGACGAGGGCACCCTGCGCCGCGCCGGTGACCGTTTCGAGGATCCAGCAGACCACGGCGGGGTGCACGGGTTCGGCGAGTCCACGCAGGACCACCGGATGCCCGCCACCGGCGGCGGCGAGCGTCCGGCCGGCCAGCGCGGCCAGGCCCAGGTCGCGGTCGGCGACGGCACGAGCCGGCAGGTCACCGAGAGTCTCCCGCGCCGGCCCGGGTACGGCGTCGGCGACGGTACGCCCGGCGGCGGCGAGCAGCTCCCGCCACGCGTCGAACGGGAACTCCGACCGCGGGCCGCGCAGGCTGTAGAGCATGAAGTCGCCGGCCTGGTCCTCGTCCTGCTCGACGGTCCAGTTCCCGGCGTCGTCGCGCCGCCAGGTGACGCCCCTGCCACGCCCGTCGCACCGGTACAGCCAGGAGCGGACCGTCGGCCGGTAGCCGGCGTCGGCGGGGCCGGTCCCGAAGGCGGCGGCCAGCAACGGGGTGACCGCGTCGATGTCGTCGTGCTCGCCGAGCAGCACGAACCGGCCGGCCAGCGCCAGCAACGGGCCGGGATGCGGCAGGTCCGGGTCCCGCAACGCGACGGCCCGCGCGATCAGGTCCAGTTCGTCCCAGCGCAGGGCGTGCGGGAAGGGGTGCGCGTCGTCGTCCCAGCCCAGCGGCAGCGGCTCGGTCACGCCGGGCGGGCACACACCGAGGTTCACCATGCCGAGATCGATGTCGATCTCCAGGACGAGCGTGTGGCCGCCGCCGACGTCGGCCGTCACCGTCCACCCGGGATGGTCCGCCCAGCGCTCGTCGTCGTCATCACCGTCGTCGCCGTCGGGGCGGTCGTAGGCCGACCAGAACGAGGGGTCTTTCAGCAGGTCACGCAGGTCCGCGACGAGAGGCACGCCGGGCATCGTACCCAGTCGCCCCGGCACACCACCGGGTGCAGGGTCCACGACGGCGAGGGCGGGACAGGGGACCTCCACACCCGGTCACCGGTCACCGGCGGCCGGGTCGACCACCCGTACGCCGGGCCAGCGTGCCGCCGGGCGGTGACGGGCGAGCCGACGTCGGGACACCTGCGGGCCGGCCCGGGTCGGGTTGTGCCGCCACACCCCGTCGAGCAGGTCGTCCAGGCCGTACGGCGCGCAGACCGCGATCCGGTCGTCGGCGTGCCGGCGTACCGCGACGGCGGTGGCGTACTCGGGCCAGGTGGCGACCGCCTCGGCGATCGTCCGCAGCGGGGCCACCGCGTCACCGCCGAACTTCGCCGGGTACCAGGTGTGCACGGCGGCCTGGTTCTTCGCCTCCCACGGCGGCTGCGGCCAGGCCGTCACCAGTCGCGCGGTGGCCCGGTCGTCGTTGGCGCGGGTCAGGTCCGTCGGGTCGAGGAAGACCACGTCGACGTCCCGTACCGACGACGGGTCGAAGCCGTCGCCGTACCGTTCGCCCCAGACGAGGTCCCGCACGACCCCCGCCCCGATCCACGCGTCCGGCAGGCCGGTGTCCCGGACCACCGCCAGCGCCCGCATCAGCCACCCGTTGGCCCGGACCAGGTCCCGCAGCTCGTCCTCCCGCACCGGGCCAGCCTAGGGGCAGGCGCCGACCTGGTGCGGCGGCTGCGGCGGCTGGCCGGTGACGCCACCCTGCCGCGCGGTGTCCGGGTGCGGCCGGGCCTGCTGCTGGCCTACCTGGTGATCCCGGTCGACCTGATCCCGGATTTCGTCCCGGTGCTCGGGTACGCCGACGACGCGGTCATCGTGGTCGCGGTGCTGCGTTCGGTGGTCCGCAGGGCGGGTGTCGGGGCGGTGCGTCGGCACTGGCCGGGCACGGAGGACGGTTTCGGCGCCCTGTGCCGGCTGACCGGCGTCCGGTACGCCGGCAGCGACCGCACGGCGGGGCGGTGACGCCGGACCGATGTGCCGGCCGTCCCCCGGTGGCGCTGCCACCGCCGCCCCGACGGCCTGCCCATGTCGGCCCGTGTCCCGGGCTTGCATGGGGCAGGAGGGGTGGTGGTCAGTCCAGGTAGTTCTCGGGACCGCCGGCGCGGATGGTGTCCAGGGTGACGCAGTGGAAGCCGCCGCCGAGCAGTTGCGCGTGGCGCAGCCGGTGTGGCAGTACGGTGATTCCGCGCCGTTCGAGCGCGGCGATCAGTTCCGGTTGGTCGGCGTCGACGATCGCGTGTTCCTCGTCGACCATCAGCAGGTTCATGCTGATCCAGTGTTCGCTGAGGGTGGGCGGTCCCGCTGCGGGTCGACGCAGCGGAGGGCACCACAGCACGTCCCAGCCCCGTAGCGGGTCCGGTATCCCGTCCGGTGTGATCCGGCCCGGGTTGAGCAGCACCAGCCCGGGACGCAGCAGGGCGATCGTGCTGTCGATATGGGTATAGCCGTAGATCCCGCGTAGCGGATGGACCCGGATGTCGCCCAGCAGCCGGACGACTGATTCCAGCCAACGCAGACCGAGTTCGTTGCCGCTGCGCGACACCTGGTAGAACAGGTCGCGACCGAGGCGGAGCACGTTGGCGGCGTCGAAGACCGGCTCGCTGTCCCCCAGGTCCGGCAGGCCGTCCGGGTCGACCAGATACAGCTCGTCGGTCAGTCGTGGGCGGGGCGCGGCCAGCCAGGTGGCGCCACGCCGCAGGTAGTCCTGGAAGAGCGGACGCAGCCCGAACAGTTCGAAGTACCGGGACCGCATCGGGCTGGCGGTCTCGATGATGGTGGAGCCCACCACCAGGGTGAGGTCACGTGGGCAGTAGGAGGTGAAGCCGGCGCTGCGCCAGTGCGGCGAGGCGAATTCGACGCGGTGGTCGATGACGTCGGGTCGGTGGACGGTGACGCCCAGCCCGCGCAGGCTGGTGCACAGCACGGCCAGGTCCTCGTTGGTCTCCTCGATGACCTGCGCCGGCATCTCGCCCACCGCGATTCTGCCCAGTTCGGCCCGGGTCAATTGGGGAAAGCAGCTCAGCCATGCAGACGGGTCGTCCTGCTGCGGGAGTCGGGCGTGGGTGGCGTTCCCGACGATGATCTCGCGCAGCGCGGTGAACTCGTCCCACGAGTTGACCGCGGGCGCACCGAACGCCGTGGGGAGGGACGGGGCCGGCGTGGTGACGGTCCGTTCTGCGGTCACGGTCAGTATCCTGTCCTGTCGTCGGTGCGGGATTCCTCCGTCGGTACCAGGAAGCTGCGCTCGAAGGTGAGGACCACCTCGCCGGTGGCCTTGCGCCCGGTGGTTCGGCAGCTCACGATGCCCTCGCCCGGCCGGCTCGCGGAGAGCCGTTTGCCGGTCACCTCGCTCTCGGCGTAGAGGGTGTCGCCGACGAAGACCGGGTGGGGCAGGTGGATCCGTTCCCAGCCGAGGTTCGCGGTGGTCCGGCCGCTGGTGCTGCGGGCGGTCATCCCGCCGACGATGCTCAGGGTCACCAGGCTGGAGACCAGTGGCCGGCCCCACCGCCCCGCCGCGGCGTACGCCGCGTCGATGTGCAGTGGTGCGGCGTTCATGCTCAACATGCTCATCAGCACGTTGTCCATCTCGGTCACGGTGCGGCCGGGACGGTGCTCGATCACCGTGCCGACGACGATCTCGTCGTAGTAGAAGCCGACCTGCTCGCGGTAACGGTTCTCCCCCACCATCCGGAAGCCGGTCGGGCCGGTGCGGTCCGTCTCCGGCCGCCCCTGCGGGTCAGGCCGCATCGGTCAGCTCCCGCACATGGCCGGCGAAGGTGGCCAGGACCTCCCGGTCGATATCCGCACGGATCATGATCCGCAGCCCGGCCTGTCCCTGCGGCACGATCGGAAAGAACACCGCAGAGCTGTAGAAGCCGCGCCGGTACAGCTCGGCGGAGAGCTGAACCGCGCGGTCGGCGTCGCCGACGGTGATGCGGCGTACGGGTAGGCCGTTGCCGGCGAACGGGGTGGGCAGCAGTTCGTCGAAGTAGGCGACGTTCTCGTGCAGCCGACGCTGCAACCGGCCCAGCTCCGGTGAACGGTGGATGGCGGCGCTCGCCAGCGAGGCTCCTACCAGGGGCAGGGCCACGTTCTGCGACCAGCCCACCGGTCCGGCGTGCCGGGCCAGGAAGTCGTGCATCGCCGGATCGCCGAGCATCGCCACACCGCCGCCGGTGCCAAAGCCCTTGCCCAGGCTGGTGACGATAACGGTGAGCGGGTTCATGGTCAGACGGGACCGCACGAATCCCTCCCCACGCTCACCCATGAGCGACAACGAGTGCGAGTCGTCGATGAACAGGAACAGTCCGTACCGGTCCTGGAGTTCCAGCAGGCCGTCCAGGGCGGCGGCGCCCCCCATCGAGTAGGCGCCGTCGGCGACGTAGGCCACCCGGGGGTAGCGTCGGCAGACGTCCTCCAGATAGTCGAGGTCGTTGTGGTCACAGGTGAGGACCAGGCTCTCCTCGGCGCAGATCGGCTTGACGTACGACATGCAGAAGTGGCAGAAGCGGTCGAAGACCATCACCCGGGGACCGCCGGACGCGAGGTGCCCGGAGGCGACCAGGGGCAGGATGCCGGCGGTGAGCGCGCTACAGGTGGTGCCCGGGATCACCCGGGCGCCGAAGAGATCGCCCAGTTCCTCCTCCAGCCGGGTCAGCAACTGGTGCCGGATACGGGTGGTGGAGGTGACCAGCCAGGTGGCACCCGCCTCACGCAGCGCCGATATCGCGCCCTCGATCACCGCTGGGTGGTGGTTGAGCCCCAGGTACGCGCAGGAACACATGTTGACGAATTCGTGGCCGGTCGCCCCGTCGACGAGCCGGTTGTTCGCGTCGCCTGAGGGTGTGTCGACGCTGATCCCGGTCAGGCCGTGGTCGGCCGCCGCCTGCCAGACCGGGTCGGCGGTGCGGATCATCTTCTCGGCGTTGCGGTAGCGGTGCGGTCCGACGACGCTCTGATGCTCTTCGGTGCTCGTCACTTGCCTCTCCCTGCCGATGGGCTGACGGCTGCTGTCGGAACGACGGTCAGCCGGACGGATCGAACTCGTCGAGCAGGCGCTGGGACGCCTCGAAGAAGGGCCGCCCGACCATCACCCCGTCGACGGTGGTGATGCCCTGGCCGCTGCGCTGCCCAGCGGCCACCACCCGGCGCGCCGCCTCCAGCGACTCCGCGTCCGGGGAGAAGACCTCGTTGATGACGCCCACCTGGCCCGGATGCAGGGCGATCTTGCCGCTGAACCCGAGTTCCTGGGCCAGGACAGCCTCCTGCCGCAGCGCGGATAGATCCTGGAGGTGGAAGGTCGGCGAGTCGATCGCCTCGACCCCGGCGGCCCGGGCGGCGTTCACCAGCCGGCTACGGGCCTGCACCAGCGGTCCCCAGCGCAGCGGGATGCCGAGGGCGGACGCGTAGTCCGCCGACCCGAAGATCAAGGCCCGGGGGCGGGGGGACGCCCCCGCGATGGCCACGGCGTTCTCCACCCCGCGCGGCGTCTCGATGACTACGCAGAGGTCGAGGTCCGGGCGGACCGGGCGGAGCAGGCGCGCCACGATCTCGACGTCGCGCGGCGATTCGACCTTGGGCACCAGCACGATGGGCGGCGGTACCGGGTAGTCGCGTAGGGCGAGCAGGTCGCGCACCCCGTCGGGATCGCTTATCACGTTGATCCGGACGGCGCACCGGCGGCCGACCGCGCTGTGGTCCGTGAAGAACGCGCTGGCCAGGGAGCGGGCTTCGGCCTTGTCCTGGGCTGGCACCGAGTCCTCCAGGTCGACCAGACAGATGTCGGCCGCCGACCGGTGGCAGTTGGCGTACCTCTCGGTCGCGGTCGCCGGGGTGCAGAGCATGGAACGGCAGTACCGGGTGAACATCACGCCTCCCGGCGTACGTCGATGAGGACCTTGCCCTTGGTCGCGCGGGTGGCGACCGCCGCGTGTGCGAGGCCGACCTCATGCAGGGCGACGGTCCGGTCCACGTGCACCGCGACTCGCTCCCGGGCCGCCAGGTCGAACAGCCGCTCGGCGATTGCGCACAACAGCGCGCGGTTGTCGACCACGTGCCGCATCCAGAAGCCGGCGCACCCGATGGACCCCTGGGCCAACTGGGCGGTGGTCACCGCGACGACTCCGGCGGGGGTCCGCGGGTCCGTGGCACCGTCGCCGTCGGGTGGCCCGGGGGCACGCCAGCCCAGACAGACCAGCCGTCCGAACGGGGCCAAGCCAGCCAGAGCGGCCCGGGCCACCGTCCCGCCGACCGAGTCGACGAACAGGTCCACGCCGGTTCCGCCGGACGCCGCCCGTAGCCGGTCGGCCAGTTCCGGATCGGCCGGGTCCAGCGCCACGTCGACGCCGAGCCGGGTGACGAACTGCCGCTTTGCCTCGGTCGACGCCAGTCCGATCACCGGCGCGGCCCCGGCTGCGATGGCGAGTTGTACCGCGAGATGCCCGACGCCCCCGGCCGCGGCGGAGACCGCCACGCTCTCGCCGGCGCGCAGCCGACCGGCCAGGGACAGTGCCCCGTAGGCGGTGACGCCCTGCTCGAACAGGCCGAGCGCCTGGGCGTCGTCGATGCCCGCCGGAACCTCCACGGTGTACGCGTCCCGGGCCGCTGCCACCTCGGCGTAGCCGCCACCCTGACGGAGCAGGGCGACCACCCGCCGGCCGTCGGCCCGTCGACGCCCGACCGCCTCCACCCCGAGCACCGTGGGCAGCGGCGGCTGCGGGGGTACGCCGGCGGCCCGCTCCAGGTCGTCGAAGTTGACCCCGGTCAGCGTGATGTCGATGAGGCTTTCCCCGGGACCGGGTGAGGGTTCGGGTATCCGCTCGACGCGCAGCGCGTCGAAGGCCCCGGGTCGGCGCAGGACCACCGCCCGCATCCGCCGGCTCATCGCGACCACCGTCGGTCGAGGCGCGGCGGCCCAGCGGGCACCGCTCCCCGGCCATCGCGGCCGGTCCGTCGCGGCGGGGTGGAGCGGGTCATGACGGCCGGTCCGAGACGAGTTCCCCGAGCCTTAGGTGCAGTTCCTGGGCTGCGGGGAGGTCGGGGGCGACGGCGCAGCAGACGACGGTGCCGTCCCCCTCGACGTCGTCGGAGGTGAGCACGATTCCGGTGCGGTTGACCGGGTCGTAGGCCAGGCCTGCCGCCGCGAGCCGTCCGACGGCAGCCGTGAACGACGGTACCGCCCACCCGTCACGTTCCAGGAAGACCCGCTTCTCCCGGGGGCCGGGGTCAACGACGCGGCCGTCGAGCACCAGGTGCAGATGGGTGGTGCCGGTCAGGCGGCAGTTGGTCTCGGTGAACAGCACCCGCCCCTGCGGGGTGAGGATGGCGTCGGCGCTGACCACTCCCCGGTAGCCGAGCACGCGGAGGGACTCGACCAGCCGTTCGGCACCGTCGAGCAACTCCGTCATGCGCTGCGCGTCGATCGTCTGCGCGGGGGACACGGTGCCGACCGCCACCGGCTCCATCAGCAGTTCACCCACCCCGATCAGTTCGGCCGGCTTGTCGGTGACGAGGAACTCGGCGTAGACGGTGGCACAGCCCTGGAGGAACTGCTCCACCACCAACCGGTGCGCGCCCGCGGCGGTGAGCCACTCCCACCGCTGCCGCACGTACGACAGCAGTGCGGGACGGTCCGGCAACACCACCACCCGGGGCGCACCGACCGGCTCGATGCCGTCGGTGCGGCTGAGGATCTCGTTGCCGATTCCGCCCCCGTTGAACTCCAGCTTGACCATCACACTGTGACCCTGGTCGAAGAGGTCGGTGATCGCCTCCAGTGCCTCCTCCTGGCGGGCGACCACCGCACCGGGGGCGATCGGCACTCCGGCACCGGCGGCCAGTGCCCGGAACACGGCCTTGCTGTTCACCAGCGCGTCGCCCCCCTGGGCGCTGAACGGATAGCCGGGCAGGGCCGTCTCGGCGACCAGCGACCGGGCGAGTCGGGCGACGGCGAGATCCTTGTAGACGGCGACGATCTCCGTCGGCGGCCGGTAGCGCAGGGCGCAGCGTAGGTCGTGCAGGAGCCGTGGATCGGCAAGCCGGTCGGGGGTGAGGAGGTCCGCGCCGAGGCTGCCGGGAGGAGGGATCACCACGCTCAGCGAGGACGCGTCGGTTCCGGTCAGCTGGGTGACGTAGGTCAGGTAGTCCGCCGGTGGGGCGAACGGCAGTACCAGCACGTCGCCGTCGCGGGCGAACCAGAGCAGGCGCTGTGCGGCACATCCGCCGACCCGGAGCTGGTCGCGGGTCAGGGCCGCCAGCTCGCCGACCATCTCCCGGGTCCGGCTGTTGCCGATGATCAACGTGGTCATGACCGTCCCATCACCGTCGGCGGTGTTCTCGGACATGGTTGCGTCCAGTCGGGAATCGACCCGACAGTCGAGTGGGCAACAGAAGACAGGCCGGGCACCGCCGTGACCTGGACACCGACGCATCGTTTGATTTCGATGCCGCCGTCAACACGCTACCGATCGTCACCAATGATCGCAACGAGTGCTGCAACAGCCACGAGACGTTCCGGACCCCGCCCGGCATTCAACCGCGGCCACCAGGGGCGACCACCCACCGGACGCCGGGGCGGGGGAAACCGGTTCCGGGGTCCTCACCTGCGGAGACGATCGGGCCGAATCCCCACTGACGCCCGTCAATGTTGCCAGAGCGACTCCAGACGTGTTGGAATGGCTCATATCGCCGCAGCACGGGGGCAACCGTGCTGAGCACGGCCAGCACGG
Organism: Micromonospora sp. S-DT3-3-22; assembly: GCF_015354745.1. Lineage (NCBI taxonomy): Bacteria > Bacillati > Actinomycetota > Actinomycetes > Micromonosporales > Micromonosporaceae > Micromonospora > Micromonospora sp. S-DT3-3-22. The sequence continues at coordinate 40,092 of NZ_JACGMO010000018.1, read as the reverse complement.
GAGCACCGCGGTACGGGTAGCACGCCACCCTGGCGGACGCCTTCACGTCACCGCGCCGGGCCATCGCCTGACGACGGGCATCCTGCCGGGCAGGCACCTGCACCTGCCGTGCGCACCCCTGGCACGTGCCCCCGACGACCGACGCGTTCGACGCCCCGAGCCGCGGTCGGTCCGCCAGCACCAGAACCGGCGACGAGGTGAGAAGCGATGAGTTCCCCAGAGAGTTCCGCGTGGTACCGGCACCGCCTGGTGTGGGTGGCGGTGATCCTGCTGGTGGTGTCGGTCGGCACGGTCGTGCTGGCCAACCGGGGCAGCACGGGTGCGGAGCCGGCGGATCTGCCGGCGCAGATCGTGGCCCGGATGCGTACCACGCTCGAACGGGCGGACCCGGCCCAGCACCAGCATGCCGGACACGACGCCCAGCAGGGTGCCGGCGCGGAGAAGCCGCCGGTGATCTGCGGGGTCCGCGTCTACGGCTACGAGCCGGCCGGGGCCACCACGTTCGCCGACGTCCGGACGGTCTACGGCTTCCACCTGTGCGGGATCGCCGAGCAGAAGCGCCCCTGGGACGTGGCGGTCAAGCTGGCCGGCCCGCTGATCATGGACATGTCCACCGACCCCCCGGGCATCAAGGTCGTCGAGGCGACCGCGGAGGTGAGGTTCGTCGACCGGCTCCGGGAGATGTTCCCGCCCGCGTACGCGACGATGGCGCAGCAGGAGGCGCTCGGCGCGACGGAGATGGCCGACCTGCGTCGCCGCTACGACGCCGCCGCCAAGCTGTGACGCGCCGGGCGGCGTAGCGGTCGCCCCGGCCACCGGACCCGGCACCCGATCCGCGGTGGTGCCGTGTCCCCGGTCCGTCGTGCCCGTCGCCGATCCGGTGATCTCGGACAGCTCGACCAGATCCGACACCTCGATCCAATCCGACTAAACATCGATCAACGTTGATATTTGTCGCCATAGGTGCCACAGTGGATTCGGGAGCATTCGCCTCCCGATGTCTCGTACCGACGAATGGAGGATGAACAGTGCGTTCACACCAGTCCGACCAATCCGGCGGACGTCCCCGGTCAACCGTCCGCCGGTCCCTCCAGGCGCTCGTCCTGATGTTCGCCATGGTGGTCGGTACGCTGCCCATGACCAGCCCCGCCCAGGCGCACGGGACGATCATCAACCCGGCGACCCGGGCGTACCAGTGTTGGCAGACCTGGGGCAGCCAGCACACCAACCCGGCCATGCAGCAGCAGGACCCGATGTGCTGGCAGGCGTTCCAGGCCAACCCGGACACCATGTGGAACTGGATGAGCGCGTTGCGCGACGGCCTGGCCGGCCAGTACCAGCCCAGCACCCCGGACGGGCAGCTGTGCAGCAACGCCCTGTCCCGGAACAACTCGCTGAACAGGGCCGGGGCGTGGAAGGCGACCACCGTCAGCCGCAACCTCACGGTCCAGATGTACGACCAGGCCAGCCACGGTGCGGACTTCTTCCGGGTCTACGTCACCAAGCAGGGGTTCAACCCGGCCACCCAGACGGTCGGGTGGGGCAACCTCGACCTGATCACCACGACCGGGCGGTACGCACCGGCACAGAACATCTCGTTCAACGTCTCGATCCCGTCGTCGCGTACCGGAAGCCACGTCCTGTTCTTCATCTGGAAGGCGTCGCACGCGGACCAGACCTACATGTGGTGCAGCGACATCAAGATCGCCTGATCGACGACGGAACACCCATCCGGCCCAGGGCTGCCCGCCCTGGGCCGGGTCCGTTCCCGGGTCGGGCCCCGGCCGCAGTCCCCTCCCCCGGGGCCGCCGGTTCAGGCGGGTCGGGGCGCGTCCCGTCGGCGTTCGTAGTCGGCGACCGTCGGGACGACGGGCAGCACGAACAGCAGGACGAGGTACGCCGCCGCGAGCAGCCCACCGGTGAACAGGGTCAGCAGCAGCACGACGGTACGCACCCAGTCGACGCGGAACCCGCCGTACGCCGCGAGGCCGAGGCAGACGCCGCCGGACCACCCGCCCTCGGGGATCCGGCACCAGAACCGGCCGCGCACCCCCGCCCCGACGCCGGGCGGCGCGGGGTGGGCCGGCCCCACCGGACCGAGTTCGGCCAGGATGGCGGTCATCCGGGCACCGGTCACCGGGGCAGCCCCCGGGCCCGGGAGCGTGCTCAGCCGGTCGCCGACCGCGGCCTCCAGATCGCGCACGATCTCGTCGGCGTCCGGGTCGCCGCGCAGCGCACGTCGGGCGTCGTCGAGGTACCGGCGCAGGGCGTCGTACGCCTCGCGGGTGGCGGGATAGGCCGCGGTGTGCCCGGTGAGGCGGATGGCGGTGGAATCGTCCATGGTCATCGTCCAACCGAATCGATCATGCGGGTCAGGTCGTCCCAGTGCTCCCGGAACGCGGCGAGCTGCCGCCTGCCGGCGTCGGTGAGCAGGACGTACTTGCGGGGCGGCCCGGACGGCGACTCCCGCCACTCGTGGTGCACCAGCCCGTCCCGCCGGAGTTTGCTCAGCAGCGGGTACAGCGTGCCCTCCTGGGCGGGGAAGTTCACCTCCCGCAACGCGGCGAGGATCTCCGCCGCGTACCGCTGGCGGGACTCGACGGCGGCGAGCACGAGCGGTTCGAGCAGGCCGCGCCGTAACGCGACGAGCATCGGGTCGGCCTGCATGCCACTACCTTGCCACAGCAAGGTACCTGTCGCAACATGGAATGCACGGGCCGGGCCGGGTGCGCGGAGGGGCCGTCCCACCCCGGGAGATTCGACCGGGGTGACGCCGGAGCTGTTGTTACGGTGTCCCGCATGCTGCCCGACCGCTGCCGCAGGGTGTCCCCGTGACCGCGCCGCCGGTGCTGCGCGTGACGGACGCGGCCGTCGTCCGCGACGGCAGACCGATCCTGTCCGAGGTCTCCCTGACGGTACGGGCCGGCGAGCACTGGGCGCTGCTCGGTGCCAACGGGGCGGGCAAGAGCACGCTGCTCAGCCTCCTCGGGGCGGTCACCCATCCCACCCGGGGCACCGTCGAGGTGCTGGGTCACCGGCTGGGCCGGGTCGACCTGCGGGAACTGCGGTCCTCCGTCGGCCACGTCAATCCCCGGCACGACCCGGGTGCGCCGCTCACCGTGCGCGACGTCGTGCTGACCGGGCTGACCAACACCAACGACCGGATTCCCCGGTGGGCGCCGACACCGGAGCAGACCGCCGAGGCCGACCGGCTGATCGGCCTGCTCGGCCTCGGCGAGCGGCACGGGGCGCGGTGGCCCACCCTGTCGCAGGGGGAACGGGGCCGCACGCTCATCGCCCGCGCGTTGATGCCCAGGCCCCGGCTGCTGCTGCTCGACGAGCCCGCGACCGGCCTCGACGTGGCCGGCCGGGAACAGCTCATCGAACGGCTCGACGCGCTGCACCACACCTACCCGCAGCTCGCGTCCGTCCTGGTCACCCACCACCTGGAGGAGCTTCCTCCCGGGACGACCCACGTCATGCTGCTGCGGGACGGCCGCCCGCTGGCGTCGGGACCCGCCGACGAGGTCCTCACCAGCGACCAGGTCAGCAAGTGCTTCGACCATCCCGTCCGCCTCACCCGCACGGACGGGCGGTGGAGCGTTCGGGCGGGCCGGCCGGCCCGACGGTGAGCTGAGCCGGTGGGCGTTCGCCGGCCACCGACCGGGCTAGGCGCGGCCGGCCGAGACGTGGTGGCGGCCGATCGGCAGCATCAGCGGCCGGCCGGAGACCGGATCGACGATGACCCGGCTGTCCAGGCCGAAGACGGCCCGTACGCAGTCCTCGGTCAGCACCTCGGCCGGCGGTCCGGCGGCGTGCAGGCCACCGTCGGCGAGCGCGATGAGGTGGCCCGCGTAGCGGGCCGCCAGGTTCAGGTCGTGCAGCACCATCACGATGGTGGTGCCGCGCGTGGCGTTCAGGTCGGTGAGCAGGTCCAGCACCTCGACCTGGTGGCTGACGTCGAGGAAGGTGGTCGGCTCGTCGAGCAGCAGCAGCTCGGTCTGCTGAGCCAGCGCCATCGCGATCCACACCCGTTGGCGCTGGCCGCCGGAAAGCTCGTCGACCGACCGGTCGGCCAGGTCGGCGGTGTGGGTGGCGTCGAGGGCGGCGGCGACCGCGCGGTCGTCGTCCCTGCTCCAGCGGGACAGCAGCCGCTGGTGCGGGTTGCGGCCCCGGCCGACCAGGTCGGCCACGGTGATGCCCTCCGGGGCGATCGGCGACTGGGGCAGCAGGCCGAGGGTGCGGGCCAGTTCCTTGGCCGGCATCCGGTGCACCTCCCGGCCGTCGAGCATGACGTGACCGGTGCGCGGGGCGAGCAGCCGCGACATGGACCGCAGCAGGGTCGACTTCCCGCACGCGTTGGCGCCGACGATCGCGGTGATCCGGCCGGGCGGGACGAGCAGGTCGAGCGATTCGATGACGACGCGGTCGCCGTAGCCGACGGTCAGTTTCCGGGTCGTCAGTGCGTGGTCGGTGGTCACAGCGAGCCTCCGGCGCGGTTCGTGCGGACGAGCAGGTAGATGAGGTACGGGGCGCCGAGCACCCCGGTGATCACGCCCACCGGGAAGCGGATGTCGAAGGCGAACTGGCCGAGAAAGTCGGCGACCAGCACCAGCAGCGCGCCGACGAGGGCGGACGGCACCAGCGGTGAGCCGCCGGCCCCGACGAGCCGGGCGGCGATCGGCCCGGCCAGGAAGGCCACGAACGCGATCGGCCCGGTGGCCGAGGTGGCGAACGCGATCAGGCCGACGGCCGCGACGATCGAGACCAGCCGGGTACGTTCCAGCCGGGTGCCGAGCGCCGCGGCGGTGTCGTCGCCGAGTTGCAGCATGGTCAGGCTGCGGGCCCGGCTCAGCAGCACCGGGCCGAACAGGGCCAGCGCGGCCAGCACCGGCACCGTCTCGTCCCAGGTGGAGCCGTTGAGGCTGCCGTTGAGCCAGCGGGTCGCCGCCTGCAGGTCCCACTGGCCGGCCTGGTTGAGGATGTACGAGGTGGCGCTGTTGAGCATGGCGGCGATGCCGATGCCGATCAGCACCAGCCGGGTGCCGGCCACCCCGTCCTTGAATGACAGCAGGTAGATGAGCACGGCGACGCCGAGCGCGGCGACGATGGCGAAGACCGCGACGCCGGTCTCGCCGAGGCCGAGCACGATGATGGCGAAGGCCGCGGCGGCGCTCGCCGCCGAGCTGATGCCGATGATGTCGGGGCTGGCGAGCGGGTTGCGCATCATGGTCTGGAAGGTGACCCCGCCCATGCCGAAGCAGAGCCCGGTCGCCAGGGCGAGGACCGTGCGGGGCAGCCGGAGTTCACCCACGGTGAACGAGGCGCCGGGCACGGTCTCGCCGAGGATCACCCGCAGCACGTCGCCGGCCGGGTAGAAGGTCCGTCCGACCATCAGCGAGACGACGACCATGGCGGCCACCGCCAGGGTGAGGGCGGCGAGCACGGCGCGGCGTCGTCGGTTGCGCCGGACCCGGCCGCGGGTGACGGCCGCCAGGGTCGTGGTGCTCACAGTTCGCGTACCTTCTGCCGGCGGACGATGTAGATGAAGAAGGGCGCGCCGATCAGGGCGGTGATGATGCCGGCCTCGATCTCGTCGGGGCGGTTGACCACCCGTCCGGCGACGTCCGCGACGGTCAGCAGTGCCGCGCCGACCAGGGTCACGAACGGCAGCAGCCAGCGGTGGTCGAGTCCGACGAGCAGCCGGCACAGGTGCGGCACGATCAGGCCGACGAAGGCGATCGGTCCGGCGACCGCGGTGGCCGCGCCGCAGAGCACCACCGCACCGGCGGCGGCGATCCCCCGCACGAGGGCGACGCGTTCGCCGAGGCCGGCGGCGAGTTCGTCGCCGAGCGCGAGGGAGTTCAGTGCCCGGGCGCACAGCAGGCAGACGGCCAGCCCGGCGAGCAGGAACGGCAGGACCTGGCCGATGCTGTCCCAGCTGGCCCCGCCGACGCCGCCGACCTGCCAGGACTGGAAGTTCTCGGCGATGTCGCCGCGGGGCAGCACGACCGCGGCCACCAGCGACGCGAGGGCGGCGGAGGTGGCCGCCCCGGCCAGGGCGATCTTGAGCGGGGTCGCGCCGCCGCGACCGAGCGAGCCGACCGCGTAGACGAACAGCGAGGACACCGCCGCGCCGGCGATGGCGACCCAGATGTACGCGGTGGCGGTGTACAGGCCGACGGTGGCCATGCCGACCGCGATGGCCAGCATCGCGCCCATGTTCACCCCGAGGATGCCCGGGTCGGCGAGCGGGTTGCGGGTGACGCCCTGCATCACGGCGCCGGACAGGGCAAGGGCCGCGCCGACGAGGGCCGCGAGCACCGTACGGGGCAGGCGTTTGACCACGGCCGCCTGGTCGAGGGTGTCCTGGGTGCCGCCGAGCGCGGCGGTGATGTCGGCCCAGCCGACGATCCGGGAGCCGAAGGCCACCGACGCGACCAGGGTGAGGGCCAGTGCGCCGAGGACGACCAGGAGCCAGGTCAGCCGCGTCGGGGCCGGGCGTCGCCGCAGGGCGACGTCCGGCCCGGATGTCGTCAGACCGGTCATCAGAGCTTGTCGGCGGCTTTGCCGAGCAGGTCGACGTAGTCCTTGAGGACGTACGAGACGCCGAGCGGCGTCGGGTTGGCGGCGGTGGCGACGGGGGTGCTGCCGGGCAGGGAGACGAAGGAGCCGCGCTTGATCGCGGGGATCTTGGACAGCAGCGGGTCCTTCTGGAGGGTGGCCAGGGTGGTGCCGTCGGCGTCGCCGTAGGTCACGATGATGTCCACGTCGCTGAGGTTCTGCACCTGCTCGGCGCTCTGGGTGAGGCTGAACTCCTTGGTCGTCGCGGAGGCCTTCGCGATGCTCTCCGGGTGGGTCATGCCGAGGTCGGTGAAGAACTGGGCCCGGGTGTCGTTCGTGGTGTAGAAGCTGATCTTGCTGAGGTCGGTCGGGTCGAGGTGGGTCAGGAACATCGCCGAACGGCCGGCCAGCTTCGGGTAGCGCGCCGCCTCGTCCTTCATCTGCTGCTCGATCTTCGCGATCAACGCGTCGCCCTCGGCGGCCAGGCCGAGGGCCTTGCTCTCCAGCTTGATGCTGTCGCGCCAGGAGGTGGCCCAGGGCGCCTGCGGGTACGCGACGACCGGCGCGATCTTGGTCAGGGTGTCGTAGTCCTGCTTGGTCAGGCCGGAGTAGGCGGCCAGGATGACGTCCGGCCTGGTGTTCGCCACCGCCTCGAAGTCGATGCCGTCGGTCTCGTCGAACAGCACCGGGGTCGACGCGTCGAGTTCCTTGAGCCGTGCGGCGTCCCAGGGCAGCAGGCCGTCGCCGTCCTCGTCACCGAAGTTGGCCTTGGCGTAGCCGACCGGGACGACGCCCAGGGCGAGGGGCACCTCGTGGTTGGCCCAGTTGACGGTGGCGACCCGCTCGGGCTTCTTCGCGATCGTGGTGGTGCCCAGCGCGTGGGTGACGGTCAGCGGGAAGGTCGCCGCCGCCGACCCGGACGCGGCGGGCTCCTCGTCGGTGCCGGCGGACCCGCCGCAGGCGGCGAGGGCGAGCGTGGTGGTGGCCGCGACGATTCCGGCGAGCAACCGGGAGGGGCGCATACGGAGTACTCCAACTCACATAGTAAGGACAGGCTTACCTAAAACTTGATCGGTAAAGTACTCCACGTTCCTGAGCCGTTGACCAGGGGGTTCTACGTAGTGAGCAAGGTCAGTACCGGCGTCGCCGTCCTGCGCCGGGCGGTCGCCCGCAACGGGCGACGCCTCTGGACCGGAACGGCGTTGGCCGGCGTCTACCAGCTCTGCGCAGCCCTGGTGCCGATCCTCATCGGCGTCATCGTCGACCGGGCCGTCGCCACCGGCGAGCTGACCGCGCTGCTCGGCTGGACCACGACCCTGGCCGTGGTCTATCTCGTCCTGGTCGTGACGTACCGCTTCGGCGCGCGGCACCTGCAACGGGCCATCGCCGAGGAGGGCCACCAACTGCGGGTCGAACTGGCGGCGAAGATCCTCCACCCGCGCGTGCTCCGCACCGGGCGGCACACCGGCGACCTGCTCGCGGTCACCACCACCGATGCCGAGTACACCTCCTACCTGCTCGACCACATTCCACGGATCACCAGCGCGCTGGTGGCGGTCACGGTCAGCGCGGTCGCGCTGCTGCTGATCTCCACGCCACTCGGGCTGACCGTGCTGATCGCCATCCCGGCCGTGCTGGCGGTCCTCACCCTCACCGCCCCACTGATCGCCAGGCGCGTCAAGGACCAGCAGGACCAGGCCGGTCGGGCCACCGCGCTCGCCACGGACCTGGTCACCGGGTTGCGCCCGCTGCGCGGCATCGGCGCGCAGGACGCCGGGGTGCAGCGGTACCGCCGGGTGAGCCGGCACAGCCTGGCGGCCATGCTGCGCGCCTCCCGGACCCAGAACGCCTACCTGGGCGCGTCCACCATGCTGAGCAGCCTGCTGGCCGGAGGCATCGCGCTCATGGCGGGCTGGTTCGCGCTGACCGGCCGCATCACCGTCGGCCAGTTCATCACGGTGATCGGCTCCGCGCAGTTCCTCGTCGAACCGTTCGGCGTGCTCGCGGTCGTACCCGGCTGGACGGCTGCCGCCCGCGCGGCGGCGGACCGGGTCGCCGCCGTCCTGCGGGCCGACGTGGTCCTGCCGCCCGGCGCCGCCGCGCCCGACGGCTGCGAGCTGCGCCTGACCGACGTGACGTACGGCCCGCTGGCCGGTCTGCACCTGCACGTCCGCACCGGGGAGTTCGTCGGCGTGGTGGCCCGCCGGCCGGCGGACGCCGAGGCGCTGGCGCGGCTGCTGGCGGTGCCCGACGGCCACGTGGGTGACATTCTGCTCGGCGGCGAACGGCTGGAGACCGTGGACCGGAGCCGGGCGCGCCACCTGCTGCACAGCGAACCGCACCGCACCGACCTGTTCACCGGCACCCTCGCCACGAACGTCGCCCTGCACGACGACGACGGCGGACGGCTGGACGAGGCCCTGCGCGCCGCGGCCGCCGACGAGGTGGCGCACCTGCATCCGGAGGGCCTGCGGATGCAGGTCACCGAACGCGGCGCGAACCTCTCCGGCGGCCAGCGGCAACGCGTCGCGCTCGCCCGCGCGCTGCTCGCCGGACCGCCGCTGCTGGTCCTGCACGACCCGACCACCGCCGTCGACGCGGTCACCGAACAGGCCGTCGCCGACGGCATCCGTACGCTGCGGCACGGGTCGGGCGGCGGTTACGGCACCGTCGTCATCACCAGCAGTCCGACGTTGCTCGCCGCCACCGACCGGGTCGTGTTCATCGCCGACGGCGTCGTCGCCGCCGAGGGCACGCACGCCGAACTCGTCACCCACGACGACAACTACCGCCGGGCGGTGCTGCGGTGACGTCCCCGATCCTGCCCGTGGCCAGCCCGCGCGAGAGCAGGGCGTGGCTCGGCGCGCAACTACGGGCTCGCCGGGGCGTCGCCTTCGGCACACTGGTCGTCGGGCTGCTCGCCGCCGCCACCGCGATCGTTCCCGCCTACGCCTTCGGCCTGCTGGTCGACCGGGTCCGCGCCGGGGGCGGCACCGAGGTGCCCGTTCCGGTCGCCGTGCTCATCGTGACCGCCGCGGTCGTCGGTGGCCTGGCCACCGGCGTCAGCGCCCACCTGATCCGCCGGTTGGGCGGACACCTCCTCGCCGACCTGCGCGAACGCACCCTGGACGTCGCGCTGCGGCTGCCCGTGGCGGTGCTCGACCGGACGGGCCGGGGCGACCTGGTCTCGCGGGTCGGCGCGGACGTCAGCGCCATCGACCGGGCCGTCACCGAGGTCCTGCCCACCCTGGTCTCGGCCCTGCTGCTGGCCGCGATCAGCCTCGGCACGATCGTCGGCATCGACTGGCGGCTCGGGCTTGCCGGCGCGGTCGCCGTCCCGCTCTACGTGCTCGCTTCGCGGTGGTACCTCCCCCGGGCCGCGCCGGCCTACGCGGCCGAGCGGGTCGCCATCGCGCAGCGGTCCCAGCAGTTCGTCGAGAGCGTGCAGGGCATCCCCACGGTGCACGCCTACCGGCTGGAGGACCGCCACCTCGGCGGCATCGCGGCGGCCTCCGCCCACGCCCGGGACCTCTCGACGAGCGTGTTCGCCCTCTACACCCGGTTCGTGGGACGGATCAACGGGGCGGAGCTGGCCGGGCTCGGCGCGGTGCTGGTGGTGGGGTTCCTGCTCGTACGCCGGGAAGCCGTCACCCTCGGTGAGGTGTCGGCGGCCGCGTTGCTGCTGCACCGGCTGTTCGGCCCGGTCCTGCAACTGATGGTCACCTTCGACAAGGCCCAGGACGCGGGGGCGAGCCTGGCCCGCCTCGTCGGGGTGCTCGGCACGGACCCGGACCGTCGCGCGGGCGGCACCGCGCCGTCGACGCACGACCTCGTCCTGACCGACGTCGGTTTCAGCTACGACGGGGCCACGCCGGTGCTGCGCGACGTCTCCCTGCGGGTCGGATCGGGCCGGGTGGTCGCGCTGGTCGGTTCCACCGGCGCCGGGAAGACCACCGTCGCGTCGATCGCCGCCGGGATCCTGCGACCCGGGCACGGGACGGCCACCCTGGGCGGCGTTCCCGTCTCCGAGCTGCCCGCCCGGACGATCGCCCTGGTCAGTCAGGAGACCCACGTGTTCGCCGGCCGGCTCGGTGAGGACCTGCTGCTGGCCCGGCCGCAGGCGTCGCCGGACGAACTCACCGCCGCCCTGGACCGCGTCGGTGCCCTGTCCTGGGCGCTCACCCTCCCCGACGGGTTGGACACCGTGGTCGGCGAGGGCGGCCACCCGCTGACCGCGGCGCAGGCGCAGCAGTTGGCGCTCGCCCGGGTGGTGCTGCTCGACCCGGCGGTCGTGGTGCTGGACGAGGCGACCGCGGAAGCCGGCAGCGCGGGTGCGCGCGATCTCGAACAGGCCGCCGCCGCGGCGTTGGCGGGACGCACCGCGCTGGTCGTCGCCCACCGCCTCACCCAGGCCGTGACCGCGGACCAGATCATCGTCATGGAACACGGCGAGATCGTCGAGAGTGGCCCGCACGCCGAGCTGATCGGGGCGGGCGGCAGCTACGCCCGGCTGTGGGCGGCGTGGACCGCCCGGGCCGACGACGACGCCCCGGGGTCCCCGGTGGTCGGCGGCGACCCGTCGGTGCCGCAGCGGCGGCACGCGCGGTGGACCGGGCCGCCGCTGACCGCTCAGCGGGAGTAGAACTCCACCACGAGCTGCTCGTCGCAGATCACCGGAACCTCGTCCCGGGCGGGCTCGCGCAGCAGGGTGACGCGCAGCCCGCTCAGCTCCACCGACAGGTACGGCCGGGGGCGGTCGTCGGCGTGCGCGCCGGCGGCGGCGAGCTGGAACGGCGGCAGGGCCCGGCTGCGTTCGCGCACCGCGACCACCTGGCCGGGCCGCAGCCGGTACGAGGGCCGGTCGACCTTGTGTCCGTCGACGCTGAAGTGGCCGTGCCCGACGAGCTGACGTGCCTGGTAGATGCTGCGGGCCAGCCCGGCCCGCAACACCACCGCGTCGAGTCGCCGTTCCAGGAGCGCGACCAGCGACTCGCCGGTCTTCCCGACGCCCCGGGCGGCCTCGTCGAACGTCCGGCGCAGTTGGGCCTCGCTGACGTTGTACTGGTGGCGCAGCCGCTGCTTCTCCAGCAGCCGCACCTGGTAGTCGGAGGTCTTGCGCCGGTTGCGGCCGTGCACGCCCGGCGGGTAGGGGCGCCGCTCGAAGTACCGCACGCACTTGCGGGTCAGCGGGATGCCGAGAGCACGGGAGAGCCGGGCCTTGGGGCGGGGGTGGTTCACGTTCGACGTCTCCGATCGCATGGTCTAGCCTGCTAGTTAGGTAAGGCTAACCTACATTGAGGAGATCGGGATCATGCGACCCAGCCCGGCGGAGATCGTGCGCACCCTCGTCGCGGGCCGACTGCCCGCCCTCGCCCACCTGGCCCGCGTTCCCGGCCCGCAGCAGGTCCGGCACGCCACCGACCCGCAGGGCCGGGTGCTGCTGCTGGTGCCCGCGCCCGGCGACCTCGCCACGGCGCTCACCCCGCCCACCGGGGACACCGACGTCGCCACGGTCCTCGACGTGCTCGACCTGCCGCCCACCGCCGGCGCACCGTCGCTCGGCCGGGCCTGGCTGTCCGGCTGGGCCGAACCCCTCGACGGCGACGGGGCGCGACAGGCCGCAGTGGACTTCGCCGCCACCCGACCGACAGGCGACCTGCTCGACGTGGGCAGCCGGTTCCTGCTGCACCGGTTCGCGGTGACCGAGGTCCGCTGGGAACGTGCCGGCGCGACGCGACGGATCGACCCGCAGGCGTACGCGCAGGCCGAACCCGACCCGTTGCACGCGGCCGAGGCGGACCTGGTGGCCGACCTCGCCGACCACCACGCCGAGCAGGTCGCGGCCCACCTGCGCCGGCAGTTGAAGCTGCCCGGGACCGAGTCGCCCCGGGTGGTCCGGATCGACCGGTACGGCCTGCTCGTCGCCCACGGCCGGCCCGGCGCCCTCCGCCGGACCCGGGTGGGCTTCGCGCAACCCGTCGCCGACGTCGACGAGCTGTCCCGGCTGCTGCACCCGATGCTCTGCCCCCGGCAGGCCGCCGCCTGAGCCGGACGCGGACCACTCCCCCGATCCGGGGTCCCGACCGTCCGGGTCAACCGGTTCCGGACGACGGCCGACGCGGTGGATCGACGGATCCGGGTTTCGCCGGTTGCCGGTTACGGGTAGCGGGTGGCCGTGAACCGCGATCTCGCCACGGCGTTGCAGGCGGCCTGGGGCCTGCCGGAGTTCCGCGACGGGGTGCGCCACGTCGTCGACCTCGACGAGGTGGCGCTGCTGCTGGCCGCGCTGTCCGTCCCGGAGCATGACCGCGAGGTGGAACGCAGCCTGCTGCGGCTGCTGCGGTCCAGCCTGGACACGACCGAGATCCGGGAGGCGGTGTTGCTGCTGCTGGAACGCGACGAGGTACGCCGGCCGCTCCTCGCGGCGGTGGTGCGACCGCGTGCCGACCGGCCGGGTCAGGCCGCCGCCATCACCTCGGCGGCCGAGGACCCCGGGGTGCGGCGCGAGGTACGCGCCGTGCTGGACGACGCCCGGGTGCGCGCACTGGTCTGGCAGGCGGTCGAGAGCCAGGTGGACGCCGACCGGGTCGGCCTGGTCCGCCGCGCCGCCGTGCTGTTCATCCGACACCCGAGCGTTCCCCGCCTCGCCTGGGCCCTGCGCCGCCACGGCGTCCTACGCGAACTGCGTCGTACCGCCGCGTCGGGCGATGACGCAGCGGCCTGACGAGCCGGTCCTACACTTCTGCCATGTTCGAGTACCACGGGTGGATCACCCTCCGCCCGACAGCCGACGCGGTCGACGACGAACCACCCCTGCGCCTCGACGAAGTCCAGGATCTGATCACCGGGTACACCGGTCTCGGACTGGTGGATCTCCGCCCGGTCAACGGCGCGTACCACGTCCATCTCGGTGGGTTCCGCAACCACCGGGGCGCCCGGGACGCCGACGTCATCGAGCTGTTCACCAGGATCGGTCGCCTCGCCCCGGGGTCCTACGGGCTGCTGCACGTCCACGACGACGAGGACCCCGGGCACGAACTGGCCTTCCGGGTCTACCGGCTGGTCCGAGGAGCCGTCACCGAACACGCCGACCAGCTTCTGTCGCCGGTGATCCCCACCCTCGAAGACGAGTACGTCATCTGACCATGGCAGGGTCCGTCGCCCGCGATCGCGAGCGGCGTGCGCGAAGGTGGGCGATGCCGGGGCATCCGGCCAGGGGGTGACGATGGGGCAACCGACACTGTTCCTGACCGTGGGACTCCCCTGCACCGGGAAGACCACGACGGCACGGCGTATCGAGACCGAGCACAGTGCGCTTCGTCTGACGAAGGACGAGTGGGTGAAGGCGCTCTACGGACCCGGGAATCCTCCCCTGCCGGGGGCCGTGATCGAGGGGCGGCTCATCCAGATCGGGCTGCGCGCTCTCGAACTCGGCACCAACGTCGTGCTCGACTACGGCCTGTGGAGCCGCGACGAGCGTTCCGCCCTGCGCCGGGCCGCAGTGGACCTGGGCGCGAGGGTGGAGCTGCACTACTGCGCGCTCACCCCGTCCGAGCAGCGCAGACGGCGTGACCAACGCCAGGCTGACGCACCGCACACGACCTGGCCGATGTCCGACGGGGAACTCGCCGAGTGGGCCGCCTGCCTCGACGTTCCCACGCCGGGCGAGCTCGACGGCAGCGAGCCCATCGACGGTCCGCCGCCGGGATTCACGACGTGGGAGCAGTGGCGCCGACACCGCTGGCCGCCGTCGGTCCACTGACCCCGGCCGGCTCAGCTCAGCGCGCAGGGCGTCCCGTTGAGGGTGAACGCGGACGGGCTGCCGGTGTCGCCGGTGTGGTCGGCCACGAACCCGATGGCGATCGAGGCGCCCGGCCCGATGGTGACGTGGTCGTCCAGGCCACGGGCCGTGACGGTGCCGCTGGACGGCGAGTACACCGCGTTCCAGCCGGTGGTGATGCGTTGCCCGGTGGGCAGCGGGAACGTCAACCGCCAGGAGGTGATCGTGGTGACGCCGGTGTTGGTGACGGTGATGCTGCTGGTCAGGTAGGTGTCCCAGGTGTAGACCGAATACCGGACGGTGCAGGCGGCCCCGCTGGGCGGCGGGCTGCTCGGCACGGCGGTGCCGGAGGGCGGGGTCGTGCCGGCCGAGGCCGCGGTGGGTGCGCTGACGGCGTCGAGGGCGGCGGCCAGCGTCACGACCGCCGCGGCGGCACCGAGAAGGCTGCTTGTCAGTCTCATGGCGGCTGTGGTTTCTCCGGGGACGGCGCACGGCTGCGCGGCGGAGCGAGGGATGCCGGACGGCACCGGGTGTCGGTGACCCTCGCGGGCACCAATGCTAATCGACTTTCTTCGATCAGGTGACAGTCCGGGAAGCCGTCGCGCGCATCGATGGTTGTCTTTTTTGCCGGTCCTGGCGTCATCTGACGGCGGACCCCACGACGGTATTTCCCGGCACGTTCACGGCTCTTCAACGACGTCATCGCGTCGACACGGCATCGCAACACGCCGGACTCGGCGTCCCCCGCCGATGGGAGAAAACCTGTCATGGGCAAGGTAGGAAAGCGTGTCCGCCGCTCGACGCTGGCCGTCCTCACGGGCGCGGCACTGGCCGGGCTGCTGGCGGTCACCGCCGCCGCCGCGGCACCCGGCGAGGCACCGCAGGGCAAGGCCGCCGCGGCGGCCCGTACCGACGTCTACATGAAGGACGTCGCCGCCGACACCGGCATCCAGCCACACTCGTACGGCCCGCTGTGGGCCAGCCCCGACATCAAGGTCTGCCCGACCGCCGTGGAGTGCGCCGTCAGTCAGAACCCGATCGTCGGGGTCACCAACTATCTGTTCCTGAAGGTGCGCAACAACGGCCCGTACGGCTCGGGCATCGACAACGGGGTGCTGCGGGTCTACCGGACGACCCCGGGCGGCGGCGCCACCTGGCCGACGCACTGGACCCAGATCGGCGCGGTCAGCGTGCCCGTCTACCCCGGCGTCACCACGGTGACGATCCCGTGGACCGGCGTGCCCGGACCGGGCCACTTCTGCCTGCTGGCCCGCTGGGTGTCACCCACCGACCCGATGACCTTCGAGGGCCCGAGCACCAGCGTCAACACCCAGTACAACAACAACATCGCCTGGCGCAACGTCGACTCGGTCCGGCTCGTCTCGGGCGGACCGCGGGTCGTCCGCCCGTTCGCCATCGGCAACGTGACCGCCGCGGAGACCAAGAACGACCTGGTCTTCACCCAGCCGGCCGAGCAGGCCCGGGGCGCCCGGGTCTTCGTCGACCTCGGCCCGACCCTGTTCGAGCGCTGGCAGGCCACCGGCAAGGTCGGCACGGGCATCCGGCAGGTCGGCAAGACCGAACTGGAGATCGTGGAACCGACGAAGGCCAGCATCAGCGGGCTGGTGTTGAAGCCCGGTGAGCGCATCGAGTTCTCGCTGGCCTTCTCGGCCGACACCACCCTGGCCAAGGAGACCGCGCTCAACGTGACCCAGTTCGGGCCGGACGCCGACGGCACCGAGCGGGCTGACCTCGGCGGGGTGCAGTACCTGCTGGCGGGCGAGCAGCGGGGGTAACGCCGCCGCCACCTCCAGGTGGGGCGCGGGCCGTCCGGCCCGCGCCCCACCGTCGTCGGTCGGGTCGGGGCCGGACACCGGCCGCACCGGGCCGACGGTCAGCGCAGGCAGACCCAGGCGGTGGACACCGCGTAGCCGACGGTGCGGGCACACAGCTGCACCGGGCCCGGCGGTGGGACGCCCAGCGAGAAGAAACCCACGGCATCCACCGACGCCTCGTCGTAGGTGCCGGAGGCCGTCCGGGCACTGACCCGTCCGCCACCGGACGGGGAGAGCTGCCCGACGATCCCGGCGTCGGTCACCTCGATCTCCACCAGCACCGACCCGGCGCGGAAGGACAGCGTCCGCGCGGACGCCGCGGAACGGGTCATGCCGGCCAGCTCGGCGTCGACCGCCGAGTCGAACGTCAGCTCGGCGACGGCCAGTTCCGCGTCGGCGGTACGCCAGGTGAACGCGGCCAGGGCCGCGCTGAGGTACGCCTCCGAGACCGGCCCGGTGTCCCACAGGGCCGCGCCCAGCTCCGTCGTGAGTGCCTCGTCATCCGCCGGCGGCCACGGGTCCATCCGGTTCACCCCCGTTTCGTACCGATGGTGGAAGCTCCGAGAAACTCGACGATCGCCGGGCACTCCCGCAGCCTACGCAGGCATCGTGCCTGGGTGGGCCCGATGCTGCCGACCGGCACGCCCAGCCGCTCGGCGACCTCCCGGTAGCTCATCGGCGGGTCGGCCGTCAGCAGCGCCAGCAACGCCTGACAGCGCGACGGGAGCTGCACGAAACCCGCCCGCAACGCCTGTCGACGCTCCGCCCGCAGCAACTCGTCGTCCGGGGCGGGCGTCATCGCGGCCAACTCCCGGGAGAACCCGTGGTGGCTCTCCAGGCTCTGGTCGTACGGGTCGACGGGATGGGACCGGCGGCTCAGCCGGGACAGCCGGTAGCACTCGCGGCGGGTCGTGGTGGCCAGCCAGCCCGGTAGCGCCTCGGGTTCGCGTACCCGGCCCAACTGCTCCACCAGGCGCAGCCAGACGGTCTGGTTGACGTCGGCCGCGTCGGAGCGGCTGAGGTCGTAGGCGCGGATGACCGCGTACACGATCGGGGTGTACCGGCGGACCAGCTCGGCCCAGGCCGACTCGTCCCCGCCGGCGGCGGCGGACAGCAGGTTGGTCGCGCTGGCACCGGTCACCGGGTCACCGCCCGGGTGTCGACACGGCTCATCCGACGAGCACCCCGTAGTCGGGGTGCCAGCGGGGGGCGGCGAGCAGGCTCGTGCGCGCCGCGTCCGCGCTGAGGCCGCCGGCGGTCATCAGGGCGGCGAGCCGCCCGGAGACGTGTGCGGTGGCGAACGAGGTGCCGGCCCAGATGGCGAACCCGTGGAAGATCCGTACCGGCCTGCCGGGCAGCGGTAGCTGCCCCTCGACGTAGGTGCTGTGCCGCTCGCCGACGGCGCAGGCGTCCACCCAGGGCCCGTAGCAGCTGTCGGCCGCCGGCACCGGGCCGCCGGTGGTCTGGCTCACCGCCGCGACCGCCAGCACCCGGTCCAGGGCGGCCGGCCAGACCGGTCGGCTGGTGCCGGCGTTGCCGGCCGCCGCGACCACGGCGCTCGTCGCCGGCAACGCCGCCACCGCGTTGGCCAGCGGCAGCGACGGCTGGTCGTCCAGGGTGTAGCCGCCCAGGGAAAGGTTGAACACGGTGACCTGCGGCGCGAGCCGGCTCAGGGCGGCCACCACCGACGCCTCGTCGCCCACCCCGGTCGGGTCCAGGGCCTGCTCCGGGTCGACGCGGACGCCCGGGGCGGCCTGCCGGACCACCCCCGCGACGAAGGTGCCGTGCCCGCCCTGCGGGGCGAGCACGTCGGTGTGGACGTAGAGCGGGTCCTCGTCGTCGACCTGCGGCACGTACGCGCCGCCGAGCCACTGCGGGTGGCAGGCGCCGGCCTGCTGCCAGATCCCGGTGTCGCAGATGCCGACGGTGACGCCGGCACCCTCACCGAGCCGGGTCGGGTCGGGGGGCGGCAGCGCCGCGGCGGAGCGGGGCGGCGTGCCCGGGTTTCCCATGATGTTGCCCAGCCCGATCAGCACGTGGTGGGGCTGTACCGCCGGCACCGGTTGGCCGGGCCACTGTTGGGGGTCACGCAGTTTTCCCACCACGCCGGGAATGTCGGTCTCCCGGTCGAACAGCAGCCGGGTGACACCGGCGAATCCGGTGCCGACGGTCACCGGATAATCGTGGGCACGCAGCCAGGTGGCGACCCGTTTGGCGTCGGCGTTGGCGGCGAGCAGTTGCCGGGGACGGTAGATGATCTCCCGGCCGGGTGCGGTGTACCGGCGTACGTTCTGGTCGGCGGCCAGCGCGGCCTCGAACGCCTTCTGGTAGGCGGTGGCGTCCGTGTCGCCGGCGGCGGCCGGGGCCGGACGCGGCACGACACCGAACGGCGCCGCCACGGCCAGCGCGGACAGCGCCAGGACCCGCCGTCGGGACAGCCGGCCACCCGGACCCGGCACGGTGGGGTGGTCAGACGGCGGCACGGATCCTCCATGCTCGTGAGAGAAGCGCGCCCACCGATGGTGGGCGCGGCGAATTCCCCGACCGCCAATTATTCCGAACCATCGCCGGTTGTCAATTACGGGTAACCGAGCAGGACACCCATTGACGACATTCCCGCGATGGATTCCCGACGTTGACTCACGGCTGTTCGTCGTGGACTCTCTAGGGCATGCCCGACAGCACCGGTTGCGGTGCCGCGGCGGCCCAGGCGGCGCTCGACGCCGTCCAGCGATACCCACCCGAGGCGATCAGCATCGCCCAGCGGGTGCTCGCCAGCCAGACCGCCGACGACGACGAGCGCTCCACCGCCGAGCGGGCCGTCGGGCTGGCCCTGCGCGAACTCAACGACCTGCCCGGCGCGCTGCGCCACCTGCGCCGGGCGGTACGGGTGGCCGGCACCCCCCGTACCCGGGCGCTGGCCCGGATGAGCCTCGGGTACGTGCTGGCGAACGCCGGTCGTACGGCGGCGGCGCTGCGGGCGGTGACCGCCGCGCTGCCCCAGCTCGCCGGCGCCGACGCCGGCCGGGCCCGGATGCAGCGGGGGGTGGTGCTGCACTACCGCGGGCGCTACGCCGAGGCGGTGCGCGACTACGGCATCGCCATCGACATCGCCCAACGCGAGAACGATCCGCTGCTGGAGGCCCGCGCCCGCAACAACCGTGGACTGCTCAACGCGCACCGGGGTTCCTCCGGCGGCACCGACGACGACCTCTCCCGGGCGGCGGCGGTCTTCCACCGGCTCGGGCTCGACCTGGCCGCGGCCGACGCCCGGTGGAACAGCGGCATCGCCGCCGGGCAACGCGGCGAGATCGCCGTGGCGCTGCGCTGCTTCGCCGACGTCGACGAGGAGTACCGGCGGCTCGACGTTCCGCGTCCGGCGCTGCTGCTGGACCGGTTCGAGCTGCTGCTGTCGGTGCCGCTGCTCGACGAGGCGGTCGAGGTGGCCGCCGCCGCGGTACGCGAGCTGCACCGCCGGGGCATGGCCTCGGATCTCGCCGAGGCGCTGCTCGCCCAGGCCCGGGCCGCGCTGCTCGCCGACGACCTGGACACCGCGACCGCGGCCGCCGCGCAGGCCCGGGTCAGGTTCCGGCGTCAGGGCCGCCGCACCTGGGCCGCCTTCGCCCGGCACGTCGAGCTGCGGGCGGAGTTCCGCCGGGGCACCCGGACGGCGGCCCTGCTCACCGCGATGGTGCGGACGGCCGACGAACTCGACGCCACCGGGTGGCCGGGGCCGGCGCTGACCACCCGTCTCGAAGCCGGTCTGCTGGCCGCCGCCGCGGGTCGCGTCGACCGGGCCGTGCCCCTGCTCGACGTGGCCGCGCAGGCCCGCCGTCGGGGCACCGCCTCCCGCCGCGCCCAGGGCTGGTACGCCCTGGCCCGCTCGCGTCGGCTCACCGGTGACGACGCCGGAGCGGCCCGGGCGCTGCGGCGGGGGTTGGCCGTGCTCGACCGGCACCGCACGTCGCTCGGCGCCACGGAGCTGCGGGCCCACAGTGGCACGTACGGGCGGGAACTGGCCGCCGAGGGGCTCGACATCGCGGTGCGGGCCGGCTCCCCGGCCCGCACCCTGGCCTGGGCGGAACGCTGGCGGGCCAACACCCTGCGGATGCGTCCGGCGCTGCCCCCGGACGACCCGGACCTGTTCGCGGCGCTCACCGAACTGCGGCTCGTCAGCAGCCTGCTGGAGGACGAGGTGCTGGCGGGCCGGCCGGCCCACGCCCTGCGTGGTCGGCAGGCGCGGCTGGAGCAGCGCATCCGGGACCTGGCCCGCCGGGTACCCGGTGGGACCGGTGTGGTGAACCCGCCCGGCGTGGGCGTGCTCGCCGGGCGGCTCGGCCCCCGGGTGCTGGTCGAGCTGGTCGCCCACGGCGACCGGCTCCGGGCGGTGCTGGTCCGTGACGGCCGGGCCAGCCTGCACGATCTCGGTCCGCTCGCCGAGGCGGTGCACCTGACCCGGTGGCACCGGTTCGCCCTGCGCCGGCTGGTCACCACCGGCGACACGGCGACCGCGCGGGACGGGGCCGGGCACGCCGCCGCCGCACTGGACCGTCAGCTCTTCGATCCGCTGCGCCGGCACCTCGGCGACCGTCCCCTGGTGATCGTGCCGGTCGGGGCCCTGCACGCGGTGGCGTGGTCGGGTCTGCCGACCTGCGCCGGGCGCGCCGTGACGGTCGCCCCGTCGGCCACGGCCTGGCTGCGGGCGGACGGCGGGCAGCCCCCGACCGGGCCGTCGGTGCTGGCCTGCGGGCCGCGCCTGCCGGCGGGTCGGGCCGAGGTGGGCCGGCTCGCGCAGGTGCTGCCGGGGGCGACCCTGCTCACCGGCGCGGACGCCACCGCCGACGCGTTGACCGCGGCGTTGGACGGGGCCGGCCTGGTCCACATCGCCGCCCACGGCACCTTCCGCGCCGACAATCCACAGTTCTCCACCCTGGAGCTGGCCGACGGGCCGCTGTTCGCCTACGAGTGGGAGCGGGTCGCCCGGCCGCCCGGCTGCGTGGTGCTGTCCGCGTGCGACTCGGGGCTGACCGGGGTCCGCCCCGGCGACGAGGTCATGGGCTTCACCGCCGTGCTGCTCGGCCTGGGCGCACGGTGCCTGGTCGCCACCGTGCTGCCGGTGCCGGCCGACCCCACCACCGCGCTGATGCTGGACCTGCACCGGCGGATGCGGTCGGGGCTGCGCCCGGCGCAGGCGCTCGCCGACGCCCAGCGGGCCTTCGTCGCCTCCGGCGACGGCACCGCCGGGGCCACGGCGGCGGCGTTCGTCTGTCTCGGCGCCGGTTGACGCCCCGCCGGACGCGGGTCAGCCCAGCGCCGCGACCCGGGGACGCAGGCCGTCGATCAGCTCCGGTGGGGCGGCGAGCACCCGGCTGCCGCTCACCTCGACCGCGACGCCGGCCTCGACGGCGATCACCTGACCGGCCGCCCAGTCCCAGCGGAACGTGCGGTCCTCGACGTAGGCGTCGCAGCGGCCCGCCGCGATCCAGGCCAGCGCCAGCGCCGTCGAGCCCAGCATCCGCACCCCGCGCACGTCACCGGCCAGGTCGGTGACCACGGCCGCCTGCACCCGGCGGTGGGCGACGTCGTAGGCGTAGCCGGCGGCGAGGACGACCTCGCCGAGCGGGATGTCGGCGCGCCGGGTCAGCGGCGTGCCGTTCAGCATCGCACCGCCGCCCCGGACGCCGCAGAACGTCTCGTCGTGGACCGGGTCGTGGACCACCCCGACGACCGGCCGCCACCCGTCCGGTGTCTGCTGTTCACAGGCGACGCTGACGCACCAGAACGGTATCCCGGAGACGTAGTTGACGGTGCCGTCGAGCGGGTCGAGCACCCAGCGCAGCCCGGAGTCGCCGACGTGGTCGCTGCCCTCCTCGGCGAGGATGCCGTCGCCGGGGCGGCGGGCGCGCAGCAGCTCGACGATGCGCGTCTCGCTGGCCCGGTCCGCCTCGCTGACCAGGTCGGTGGGGGCGGTCTTGTAGTCGACGCGGCCGTGGTCGCCGAAGCGCCGCAGCAGTTCCCGGCCGCCGAGGCGGGCCGCCTCCTCGGCGACCCGCCGGCAGTCGTCCAACTCGGCACCGGTCGCCATCGCGCTCTCCTCGGGTCGTCGGCAGGGCCGGTGGAGATCGTCGCACCTGCACGGGCGCGGACACCAGACGGACGCGGCGAGCGGTGGGGCCGCCCGGTCGGGCACACTGTGGACAGCGGTCGGGGAACCGACGCTCGCCGACACCCCGTCGACCCGCCCCGTCGCCATCGCCGTGGGGAGGCAGCGCGACATGGGTACGGTCGACACAGAGCGGCTGCTGGCGCGGATCCGCGACGGGGTCATCGGCGAGGGCGAGGTGCTGGACGGCCCGTACGGGCCACGCCGGATCACCTACGCCGACTACACCGCCTCCGGTCGGGCGCTGGACTTCGTGGAGGACACCGTCCGGGACTGGGTGCTCCCCCGCTACGCCAACACCCACACCGAGAGTTCCGCCACCGGCCGGGCGACGGGGCGGCTGCGGGAGGACGCCCGGCGGACGATCCTCGACGCCGTCGGCGGCAGCGACGACCATGCGGTGATCTTCTGCGGTGCGGGGGCCACGGCGGCGATCGACAAGCTGGTGGGCGTCCTCGAACTGCGGCTGCCCGACGGGCCGACGCGCCGCCACGGCCTGCTGGACGGCATCGCCCCGCAGCAGCGTCCGGTGGTCTTCGTCGGCCCCTACGAGCACCACTCCAACGAGCTGCCGTGGCGGGAGACGTACGCCGACGTGGTCGTCATCGGCGCGGACGCCGACGGGCACATCGACCGGGCCGAGCTGGCCGAGCGGCTGGTCCGGTACGCGGACCGCCCGCTGCGGGTCGGCAGTTTCTCCGCCGCCTCCAACGTCACCGGCATCCTGTCCGACACCGACGCGATCGCGGCGTTGCTGCACGCCCACGGTGCGCTGTCGTGTTGGGACTACGCCGCCGCCGGCCCGTACGTGCCGATCCGGATGGGCGAGTCGACGCCGGGCGCCGCGGACGGCAAGGACGCGGTCTTCCTGTCCCCGCACAAGTTCGTCGGCGGCCCGCAGACCCCCGGTGTGCTGGTGGTGCGGCGCGACGTGCTGCGCAACCGGGTTCCGGTGGTCCCCGGTGGCGGCACCGTGGCGTTCGTCGACCCGGTCGGGCACCGGTACCTCGACGATCCGGTGGCCCGCGAGGAGGGTGGCACGCCGGCGATCGTCGAGTCGATCCGGGCGGGCCTGGTGTTCGCCCTCAAGCAGTCCGTCGGCACCGACGTCATCGCCGACCGCGAGGAGCGGCTGTGGTCGCGGGCGCTGCGCCGCTGGTCGACGAACCCGGGGATCGTGGTCCTGGGCAACCCCCGGGCGCGGCGGCTGCCCATCGTGTCGGTGCAGATCCGCCACGGCACCCGCCACCTGCACCACAACTTCGTGGTGGCGCTGCTCAACGACCTGTTCGGCATCCAGGCCCGCGGCGGGTGCTCCTGCGCGGGCCCGTACGGGCACCGCCTGCTCGGCATCGACGAGGAACGCTCCCAGGCGTTCCGGGTGGAGATCGCCCGGGGGTGCGAGGGGATCAAGCCCGGGTGGACCCGGATCACCTTCGGCTACTTCCTGTCCGACCGGGTCGCCGACTATCTGATCGACGCCGTGGACCTGGTCGCCCGGCAGGGGCACCGGCTGCTGGCCGACTACCGCTTCGACGCCCGTACCGGCCTGTGGCGGCACCACCGGGGCCCGGGGCGGTCGCTGCGCCTGGCCGACCTGGCCCGGTTGGTGGCCGGCGGGGAGCAGCCGGTGTCCCGGCGGCGCCGGGCCGGGGAGGACGCGCTGGCCGACTACCTGTACGAGGCGCGGGAGATCCTGGCCGGCCGCCGGGACCAGGTCGACGAGGGGCCCACCGGCCTGCCGGCCGGCGTGGAGGCGCTGCGCTGGTTCCACCTCCCGCCGGCCTGCACCGCCGCCGCGTCGTCGCGCTGACCGCTGGACGCGGCGCTCGACCACCCGGCTGGCCGTCCCCCGGCCGGGCCCGGGGGGCGCGGTTCCTGCCCGCCGCCGGGGTCGCTACTCCGACGGGTCCGTGCGGGCGGGACCGGCGAGCGCGTAGGCGACCAGCCCTCCGAGGGCGAACGCCGCCGCCGTCACCGTGGCGGTCCGGCTGTCGGTCGGCTGGCCCTGCCAGGTGGCGACCGCTCCCCAGGTGCCGCCCTGCGGGTAGATGGCCGCGATGGTGGTCCAGCCGACCGGCAGGAACCAGGAGCGGGCGGTGCCGACCACGCTCGCGCACAGCGCGGTCAGGCCGAGCAGCCCGGCGGCGTCGCGGACCACCAGCGCCGCCGGCCCGAACCGGGCGCCGGTGTGCAGCGTGGCGAGCAGCGCCGCGAGGACGATCACCAGGCCGGCGGTCAGGTGCACGCCGCGTCGCCAGGGCCAGCGCAGTGACGCCGTCCGGTCCAGGTTCGCGTCCGGGCCGGCGAGGGTGGGTGTGAGGGCCGCGACCATCAGCAGGACGGTCAGCACGACCACCAGCGGGGTGGCGTCCCGGTCCTTGGCGAAGGCCAGGTAGAGCGTCCAGATCACCGCCGCGCCGCCGACCGCCGCGGCCAGGGCCAGGGGTACCCGGCGTGAACGCAGGTAGAGCAGCGTCCCCGTCACCGGATGCTCCTGGACAGCAGCCCCTCGGTGTCCCGGCAGGCCAGGAGGGCGTCGCGGACGGCCGTCACCCGGGCCACCGCCTCCGCCTCGGGCAGTGCCCGCAGGCCCTGCCACAGGGTCCTGGCGTCGGTGGTGATCGCCGGGTCCTCCTCGATCATGCCGGGGACCAGCCCGACGTCCGAGCGCGGCTCGCGGCCCATGAGCCAGTAGGCCGCCGCCCGTTCTACCGTCTCGTTGCGGTTCTGGCAGTCGCTGTCGTACGGGACGCCCAGCCCTCTGACGACCTCCAGGGCCACGACGTCGGGGTGGGCGAGCCGGCCCCGCTTGTCGATCCGGACCTCGACCGTGACGACCCCGGCGGGGGTGGCCGGCGGGTCCTGGCGGTACGAAATCGTGTGGGTGTCCTCGTGCACGGCGGTCGGCGCGTTCGGTAGTTTCGCCAGCGCCGTGAGGCCCTCCCGGGCCGGCGGGGTGATCGTGTCGAGCACGGTGGCGTGGACCCGGCTGACGCACACCGTCGGGGTGTCGTCGGTGCAGACCAGCTCCCGGGCGACCGGGTCGACCGGCCAGGTGAGCACGTCCCGGTCGTTGGGGAGGATCGCCGTCGCCACCCCGACGCCGAGCAGCACCGGCAGCACCGCCATCGCCCGGAGTCGCCAGCCGTCGGCGACGAACAACAACAGGCCGGTGACGGCGAGCGTGATCATCGAGATCGCCAGCGCGCCGCTGACCCGGTTGTCGATCGTCTGGTAGTCGTGGAACCCGCCGGAGCCGTGCGCCGGGGAGATCGCCGCGGCCAACCGCTCCGGGGGCGAGATGGTGGCGAAGAAGACCAGCAGCACGCCGCCCACCGCCAGCGCCGGGGCGGTGACCAGGGCGGGCAGCAGCCGCCCGATGCCCAGTCCGAGCCACGCCGCGGCGACCAGGGACAGCGCGCCGACGGCGGTGACGACGACGAAGTTCAGCAGCGGCAGGTACGAGGCGGTGGTGACGATCCAGACGATGCCTGCCGCCGTCACCAGCAGGTAGGCGACCGCGAGGGTGAGGGCCATCGTGCCGAGCACCGGCAGCATCCGGGCGGTGCGGGGCCGGGCGGTGGTGGCGAACAGTTCGCCGACCTTCGCCCGGTGTTCCCGGCGGCCCTGCCAGGCTCCGGCCGCGAGGGCGAGCGGCCACAGCAGGAGCAGGTACTCCCGGATGGCCAGGGCCAGGGCCATCCAGCCGGTCGACCAGCGGCCGGTCGCCGCGTACAACGCCCCCACCCCGACCACCACCGTGATCAACCCGGCGCCGAGCGCGGCGGAGCGGCGCAGTTCGATCCCCATGACGCCCACGCGGGCACCCCGCTTCCCTTCGGGCCGCCGGGCGGCGGCAGCGTGCACGTCGACGGTTCGCCCGCTCATCGGGTGGCCTCCGCGCGGTGCTGACGCAGCAGCGCGGAGTAGCCCCGCTCGGCCGGGCTGTCACCGGCGTGGCCCGCGTCGCCCTGCGCGGCGAGCACCTCGGGCGTGCCCCGCCACACCAGGCGGCCCTCGTTGACCAGGACGACGTCGGTGCAGGCCGCCACCACGTCCTCGACCAGGTGGGTGGAGACCAGCACGCAGGTGTCGGTGCCGAGGTCGCGGAGCAGCTCCCGGAAGTCGAGCCGCTGTTCCGGGTCGAGGCCGACGGTCGGCTCGTCGAGCAGCAGGAGCCGTGGGTCGTTGACGATGGCCTGGGCGATGCCGGCGCGGCGCAGCATGCCGCCGGAGAGGGTCTTCATCCGGGCGTCGGCCTTGGCGGTGAGCCCGACCCGGTCGATGGCCCGCTGCACCGCTGCGGCGACCCCCGCCTTGGGCATCTCCTTGAGCCAGGCCATGTAGCCGACGAACTCCCGCACGGTGAACCGTGGGTAGTAGCCGAAGTGCTGCGGCAGGTAGCCCAGGGCGCGGCGGACCGCCCGCAGCTCGGAGCGGCCGTCGACGGGGTGTCCGAGCAGTGTCAACCGGCCGCCGGCCGGGGACACGACGGTCGCCAGGGCGCGCATCAGGGTGGTCTTGCCCGCACCGTTGGGCCCGAGCAGCCCGTGCACGCCGGTGGGCAGGGCCAGGTCGAGGCCGTTGACGGCGAGGTGCCGGCCGGCCCGGACCTGGAGGCCTTCGGCGTGGATCGCCCAGGGATGGGTGGTGGTGGTCGTTTCGACCGCGCTCACCGCACGCATCGTCGCTGTCTCCTTCGGTAATTGCCAAGGGCAGGGTGGCGGTCCGGCCGGGTGGCCGTTCCGCGAGGTCACAGGTGGGGTCAGTCGCGGTGGGAGAGCCGCCGGAAACCGTCGATCCGGAGCAGGGCGACGACGGTCAGGACGGCCGTGACCAGGGCCCAGGTGCGGGCACTGTCGGCCGACAGCACCACCGGCATCCGGGCGGCGATGAGGCTGGGGGCGATCACCGCGAGCGTCCAGGCCACGATGAGGCCGAGCGCGGCGCGGCGCACGCCGACGAGAGTGCCCAGCAGCAGGGTGGCGGCGGTGAACGCCAGGCAGGGCAGCAGCAGCAGTGCCAACGACGCCCCGGTCCCGGCGCCGACCACGGCGAGCGCGGGGATGACGAACGCCAGCACCGCGGCCGTGCGCCGCAGCAGCATCGTCAGGCCGGCGGCGGGCGTGGCCGCGACCAGTTCCCAGGCCGGGTCGGCCCGACGGTGCCAGGCGACCGCCACGCCGGGCAGCGGCGCCAGGGGGGCGATCAGCAGCACCACCGAGGGCAGGCCGACCCACAGCGCGCCGAGCAGCGCGGCACAGCCGAGCACCGTCACCGTCATGACCAGCCAGGGCAACAGGGTGCCGACGAACCAGCGGTGCCGGGTCACCGACCAGGACCGTCTGCGGCCGGCGGGAACCGGGGTGGCCGCGATCTCCCGGTCGAGGGCCGTCGCGACCAGGTCGATCACGGCCCGGCTCTCCGCCGTGGTGCTGCCCGCCAGGCGGGCACGGCAGTCGGCGCAGTCTTCGAGGTGCACCTCGATCGCCCAGACGCTGGACTCGTCGAGACCGGGATCGCCGGTGGCATAGCGGTCGATCTGGGTCAGGCTGGGGTGGGTGGTCATGACAGCGCCTCCCGTAGGGCGACCCGGGCCCGGCGGACGCGGGACTTCACCGTGTTTTCCGGTACGCCGAGCAGCACCGACGCCTCGCGTGCCGAGAGCCCGTCGAGGACCGTGGCCCGGAGGGCGGCCCGGACGGCGGGCGGCAGGGTGAGCAGGGCCTGCTCCAGTTCCTGGCCGATCCGGGCGGCCATCACCTCGTCTTCCGCGGCGGGGGCGGTGCTCGGCGTCAGTTCCACCTGGGGCACCTGGCCCCGGCGGGCGCGGCGGCGGAACGCGTCGACCAGCCGGTGGGCGGCGATGGTCCACAGCCAGCCCACCGCGCTGCCCTGTGCCTCGCCGCCGGTGCGCGTCCGGGTGCCGGCGAAGCTGCCCGCTGCCCGCCAGACCGCCAGGTAGGTGTCCTGGAGCACCTCGGCCACCACGTCGGGGTCGGCGCAGCGGCGACGCAGCCGTACCTCGAGCCACGGGGCAGTACGCCGGTAGAGCTCGTCGAACGCCTGGCGGTCGCCACGGGCGACGCGTCGTACGAGTTCACCCTCGTCGTCTGCTTCCACGTCTGTCCTCACACCTGGTAAGACGACGGCCGTACCGGATCGGGTCCCCAATCGGCGTGACCGGCGTCACATCACCGCCGGGGTCGGGCTCCCCCATCCTGACGTACCCGCCGGGGGTGGGTCGGTGGGCCGCCGCGCGGCCGGCCTGCCGCGCCGGTGCAGGTCAGCGCTGCTGGGCGGGGAACGCCGGCCGGGCGGTGTCGTGGGACACCGCGTCGCGGTCGCGCTGCGCGACGATGCTGGCGGTGATCTCGTCGGGCGGCACCGGACGGCCGAAGTGCCAGCCCTGCCCGTTGTCGCAGCCGGTCGCGGTCAGCCGGAGGGCCTGCTGGGCGGTTTCGATGCCCTCGGCGGTCACGACCAGGCCGAGCCGGTGCCCGAGGGACACGACGGTGCGCAGGAAGTCGTCGTCCGTGCCGGGACGGCGGGCCCCCGGCCGCCGGACCGGCTGCGCCGACGGGCGGGTCAGGCTGGCGTCGAGCTTGAGGCCGTGCAGCGGCAGGGAGCGGAGGTTGGCCAGGTTCGCGTAGCCGATGCCGAAGTCGTCGATGACGATCCGGACGCCGAGGGCCATCAGCGCCGCGAGGGATTCCGTCACCACGCCGGTCAGGTCGATCACGGCCTGTTCGGTGACCTCCAGCTGGAGCAGGTGGGGCGGCAGGCCCGTCCGGTCGAGGATCTGCGCCACCTCCCCGGCCAGTCCGTTCTGGCGGAGCTGGCGTACCGACACGTTCACGCTGACGTACAGCCCGGGTTGGATCCGCTGCCAATCGCTGGCCTGCCGGCACGCCTGCTCCAGCAGGTGGCGGCCGAGCGCCACCACGAGGCCGGTGTGTTCGGCGAGGTCGATGAACCGGGCGGCGGTCAGCAGACCGAGCTGGGGGTGCCGCCAACGGGCCAGCGCCTCCACGCCGGCCAGCCGCCCGGAGCGCAGCGCGGCGATGGGTTGGTAGGCGGCGGTGAACTCGCCACGGTGCAACGCCGCCGGCATGGCCGCCGACAGCCGGTAGCGTGCCGCGTCGGCGGCGCTGCGGTCCTGGTCGAACCGGCGCAGAGTGGCTTTTCCGTCGGCCTTGGCCCAGTGCAGCGCGATCTCACTGTCCCGCATCAGGGTGGCGCCGTCGTCGGCGACGGTGCCCTCGGCCACTCCCGCGCTCGCCGTCAGGGGCACCTCGGTGCCGTTGACGCGGAACGGGGCGGCGAGCGTGGCCAGGGCCCGGTCGGCGATCTTGATGGCGTCCTCGGCGCAGGTGGTGTCGCGGACCAGGATCGCGAACCGGTCGCTGTCCAGTCGTGCCACCAGGTCGATCCGCGGGTCGGTGAGGGCGGCGAGGCGGTTGGCGATCTCACGGAGCAGAAGGTCACCCACCTGGTGTCCGAGGACGTCGTTGACCGCCGCGAAGTCGTCGACGTCGAGGCAGCAGACCCCGACCCGGTCGACCGGCACGGCGGCGGAGCAGAGTCGTCCCAGTTCCTCGGTGAACCGGGTCAGGTTGGGCAGGCCGGTCAGCTGGTCGTGGGTGGCGAAGCGGCGGAACCGGGCCTCGCTGACCCGCAACGCCTCCTCGGCCTGGGTGCGGGCGGCCAGCGCGGCAAGCCGGACCGTGTCCTGTTCCCGCAGGCTGCGGTCGTGCGCGGCGGACGCGAAGCCCGCCGCGAGGTCCGCCAGCAGGCCGTTGAGCCGGGTGGCGCGGGTGGGGTCGTCGGCGACTCCCAGCGCGGCGAGCAGCCGTGCGCCGATGACCGCGATCGTCCCGCCGAGCGCCTCCGGCGAGCCGAAGCCGGCCGCCACCAGATCGGCGCCGATCCGCTGGCCGTCGCCGGGCCGTACCGGGTCGGCGAGGACGGCGGCGACGAGCCGGTCGGCCAGTGCGCTGACGATCCGGTGCCGCTGCCCGGCGCTGATCGGCACGTAGTGGGCCCGGTGCAGGGCGGTGGCCCACGCCGTGACGAACTCCTCGACGCCCGGCCGGTGCCGGTCGTCGATTCCGTCGGCGTCGGGCCGATCGCTCACCTGCGGCGTCCGACTCCGACGTAGAAGCTCATCCGCTCCGGGTGCTCGCCGACCTCGGCCGGTGACTCGGGACGCCACAGCGGTGACCACACCACGCCGGGCTCCACCAGGTCGAGACCGGCGAAGAAGTCCTCCACCTGGGCGCGGGTACGGGCGGTGACCGGCGTGTTGGTCCGGCCGCTGAGCCGGGTGCCCTCACCCATCTCGTCCGGTCGGCTGTCGGTGGTGACGTGGCTGATGGCCACGCAGCTGCCGGGGGCCAGGGCCGTCCACAGTCGCTTGATCAGGCCGTACGGGTCGTCGTGGTCGGGGACCGCGTGCACCACCGAGACGAGCAGCAGGCCGACGGGCCGGTCGAGATCGAGCAGCCGGCGGGTCTCCGGGTGTTCCAGGATGGCCTCCGGGTGGCGGAGGTCTTCGAGCAGGGCGACCGCGTTGGGCTGGCCGGCGAGGATGTGCGTGCTGTGCGTCACCGCCACCGGGTCGATGTCCACGTAGACCACCCGGGCGTCCGGGTCGACCTGCTGGGCGATCTCGTGCACGTTGCCGACGGTCGGGATGCCGGAGCCGATGTCGAGGAACTGCCGGACGCCCTGGTCGAGCATGAACCGCACCGCGCGGTGCAGGAACTCGCGGTTCGCCCGCGCGACCAGGCGGAGGTCGGGCACCGCGGCCAGTGCCTGGCGGGCGAACTCCCGGTCGACCTCGAAGTTGTGCGAGCCGCCGAGCCAGTAGTCGTAGGCTCGCGCCACGCTCGGCCGGCTCAGATCGACATCCGCTGGCGCCCACTCCGGCCGTTCCATCGTCGCCCTTCCCACCACCACAGAGACGTGACCGCCGCCACTATAGTCGGATATATTCCACTCCCGCACCGCACCGCGATCACGGTGCGGAGACCACGGCGTCGACCGCCGACCGTCTGTCCACACGGTACAGACATTGACCGTCGCGCGCGCCGCGCGGCCCCGGGAACCGGTCCGGACACCGGCCTGCGGCGGGGCCGTCCGCCACGGTTCACTCAGCCGCCGTTCAGGTTGCGTTGGTAGCTTGCCGGCCCAGCGGCTTCCACAGTGGATGCCGCTGAAGTCGTTGCCGGGCAACGGTTTCGTGTAGTTCCTTCGGGTCCGTGGTCAGCGCGGGCCCGGCGGCCGTCGAGGGAGAGGTTCGTGGTGTTCAAGAAGATGCTGGGTGCGTTCGGGGTGGGCGGCCCCAGCGTCGATACGGTCCTGTCCAATCCGAGCACCCGCCCGGGGCTGACGCTCACCGGGCAGGTGAACCTGACCGGCGGCAGCCACGACGTGGAGATCGACCAGATCACCGTCGGTCTGGTCACCCGGGTGGAGGTGGAGGGCGCGGAGGAGGAGTACGACGCGCTCGTGGAGTTCCACCGGGTGCCGGTCGCCGGTGGCCTGTTCCTGCGTGAGGGGCAGCAGCTCAGCCTGCCGTTCCAGGTTGCGGTGCCGTGGGAGACGCCGGTGACCGAGCTGAACGGTCAGCACCTGCCCGGCATGACGATGGGTCTGCGTACCGAGGTGGCCGTCCGGGGCGCGGTCGACAAGGGCGACCTCGATCCGGTCTACGTGCACCCGCTGCCCGCCCAGGAGCGCGTCCTGGAGGCGTTCGGCCGGCTCGGTTTCGCGTTGAAGGCGGCTGACCTGGAACGGGGCCACATCTCGGGGCTGCACCAGACGCTGCCGTTCTATCAGGAGATCGAGTACTACGCGGCGCCGCAGTACGCCCACGCCGTCAACGAGGTCGAGCTGACCTTCGTCGCCAACGAGCACGGGGTGGACGTCGTGCTGGAGTTGGACAAGCACGGTGGGCTGTTTACCGGTGGACACGACTCGTACGGCCGTCACCACGTCGCCCACGGTGACGCGCACGGGGACTGGACCGCGCAGGTCGACGGCTGGCTCCGGCAGGCCGTCGACGGCCGGCAGGGTCCGCACGTCGGCTACGGCTATGCCCCGCCCGCCCCGGCCTACGGGACGCCCGGCTACCCGCCGCCCCCGCCGCCCGGCTACGGCGCACCCGCCTACGGGCAGCCGGGCTACGGCCAGCCCGGCTACGGGCACGCGGGGTACGGGCACTCCGGCGGCCACCACAAGGAGGAGCGCCACGACCACGACGGGCCCGGCATGGGTGCGGTCGCCGCCGGTGTGGTCGGTGGCGCGGCGCTCGGCTTCGCCGGGGGCATGATCGCCGACGAGATCTTCGACGACGAGGACGAGGGCGGCGACGAGGACGCCTGATCCTCCGCTCCGGTCCAGTGTGGATCGGACAGGGAAATCATGATCTAATTCAACTAGTTCGTCCGGATATGGTCGTAATTTTCGACCAGGAGTCAAGGAGTGTGCATGCCCGCAAGCGCCGACCTCACCACGCTGGTTGACAAGGCATACCAGGACAAGACCCTCACCGAGATCGTCGACGCCCCGGTGTCCGCCCTCGCCGGGGTCAGCGACGGCGACGCCAAGCTGCTCAAGGAGGCCTTCGGCATCACCACCGTCGGCGACCTCGGCCGCAACCCGTACTTCCACACCGCCAACGCCCTGGTCGCCCTCACCGGCGCGAAGTGAGCCCACCCGGTGGTCCGGGGCTCCCCCGGGCCACCGGGCATCCGCCCGTGCCGACCACTGCCGGGCGGACCGCGACGACGCCGGCACGGCGGATGCCGACGGGCGCGCACGACCGTCGTGCCGGATAATTGCCCGATGACAAATCCTGACCTCGACCCGGACGTGTACCCGCCCCTCGACCCTCGTGAGCCGGTGCCGGACGACGTCGGCGAGCTTCTTCCCGATACGCCCGGCGAGCTGCCGGAGGCGCCGGTCGAGCCGATGCCCGACGACGGCGATCCGGGCGGCGTGCCCGAGCCGGCCTGACGGCGGGCCCGGCCGCACGACCGGCCGTCGTCCGGTCAGGCCCCGGTCGGCGCGGGTGACGGTCGCGGCAGCGGAGGGGATGTCGATGCCGCCGACCGGGGCGTCGGTCAGCGGCCCCGACCGACGGGAACGCGCCCCCACCGTGCCAGCTTGCGGGGGTTGCGGACCACCCACAGGTGCCCGACCCGGCCGGTGCCGGTCGCGGCGAGCGCGAGCACGGCGAGGACACGGCCGTGCCGGTCGGTGGCGACCAGACCCGGCTCGCCGTTGACGGACGTCTCGTCGACGACCAGGTCGGGTTGCCGGTCCCACACACCCAGCAGGAAACCGGCGACGGCCTGCGGCCCGTGCAGCGGCACGGCGGAGGCCGAGACGAGGCCGCCGCCGTCGGTGATCGCGGTGGCGTCCGGATCGAGCACGTCGACCAGAGCGGCGAGGTCGCCGGTCTGCCAGGCGGACCGGAACGCCCGCACCGCCGCCGCGTGCTCGGCCGGACGCACCCGCGTACGGCGTTGTTCACGGACCCGACGCCGTGCCGACGAGGCGAGCTGCCGGCACGCGGCCGGGGTGCGGCCGACGATCTCGGCGATCTCGGGGTAGGTGAACCGGAACACGTCGTGCAGCACGAACGCGACCCGCTCGGCCGGGGTCATCGCCTCCAGCACCACCAGCAGGGCCATCGACACGGAGTCGTCCAGGCTCACCCGGTCGGCGGGGTCGGCCACCGTCGAGGCCACCTGGCTGCTCCAGCCGGTAGCCGGGAGGGGTTCGGGGAGCCACTCGCCGACGTACTGCTCCCTGCGGGCCCGCGCCGTCGTGAGCATGTCGAGCCCGATGCGGCCGGCGGTCCTGATCAGCCAGGCGCGGGGGTTGGCGACGGCGTCGCGTTCCCCGTCGCTGAGCCGGTGCCAGCGGATGTAGGTCTCCTGCACGGCGTCCTCGGCGTCGGCGAGTGAACCGAGCAGGCGGTAGCTGAGCCCCAGGAGCACCCCACGCTCGCGGGTCACCGGGTCCGGCGACGCCGGGTGGCCCGGCACGGCGTCCTGCGGCACCGTCTCCTCCCTCCCCCGGCGCAACGACCGCCGCGCGCCGCCCACCGCTATCGGATCACGTCCGGCGCGGCGGGCACCGCCTGACAGTTCGCCGACCCGCGTCGTCTACCTCACAGAGCGGGCGGTCCCGCCCGCTCACCCGGCAGCTCCGCGCGGCGTCGGGTGCGGCCCGCCGTGGCGGCACCACCCGTGGGGAGCGCGTACGAAGGAGAAGGCGATGCCCGGCCCCGTCACGTTCATCAATGTCATCGACGTCGAGCCGTCCCGGCAGCAGGAGGTGATCGACCTGCTGGTCGAGGGCACCGAGAAGGTGGTGTCCCAGCGGCCCGGCTTCGTCTCGGTCACCCTGCTCGCCAGCCTCGACCGGACCCGCGTCGTCAACGTCGCCCGGTGGCGCAGCGCCGACGACGTCAGGGCCACCCAGGCCGACCCCGAGGCGGCCGAGTACGCCCGGCGGACCGCCGCGCTGGCCCAGGCCGGCCCCGGCCTCTACACCGTCGTCGGCGAGTTCACCGCGTGACCCCGACGGCGGGTCGGCCGGCGACCGGCTGACCCCGGGGCCGGAGTGGCCCGCCCGGCCGCTCCGGCGTACCCCCGGCCAGCGCCGACGTCCGCCAGGTCGGATAGTTGGTGGTGCCCGGCCCACCCGGCCGGGCACCACCGGATCTTTCAACAATCTGTTGACAAACAGGGTGTTGAAAGCACAGGCTGGCGACGTGCACGAGGACGACGGGCGGCACAGCGCGGCCGACGCCGAGCGGTGGGCGCGCAGACGGTTGACCGACCGCGGCGGCCGGGACCTGCCACGGTTGCCCTGGCTGGCCGACGGGCAGCCCCACGACGCGACCACGTTGATCCGCCAGGCGCTGTGGCGGGCCAACACCGACCGGGCCGCGCTGGAGCTGCCCGAGGACCTGCTGGCGGCGATCGCGCTGCTGGCCGCCGCACGGGCCGAGGTGGACCAACTCGAAGCCGGCCTGCTGTTCGTCGCCCGCGCGGAGGGGCTGACCTGGGCGCAGATCGCCCGTCCGCTGGGTCTGCGGACCGCCCAGGCGGCACAGCAGCGGCACGAGCGGGTGCTGTCGCGCCGCGGTGCCGACGCCGGTTCGTGAGCATCGTCGCGCTCGCCGACGCCGACCCGTCGTGCGGCCGGAAGGCGTACCGGCTCGGCGTCGCGCTGCGCGCCGGACTGCCCGTACCGGACGGGTTCGTCGTCACCGGTCCGGCGGTCGAACCGCAACGGATCGCCGAGCAGCTGGACCGGCTGGGCGGCGGGTCGGTCGCGGTCAGGTCGTCGGGGTTGGCCGAGGACACGTCGACGGTGTCGTTCGCCGGGCAGTTGGAGACCGTCCTGGGTGCCCGCAGCCTCGACGAGATCCTGGTCGCGGTGCGCCGGTGCGCCGCCTCACCGGGTACGGAACGGGCGCGCAGCTACCGGGCACGTCTCGACCCCGGTGGCGACGGGCCGGCCGCCGCACCGGTGCTGGTGCAGACCCTCGTGGCGGCCGACCACGCGGGTGTGCTGTTCACCCGTGACCCCCGCACCGGTGCCGACGTCGTCCTGATCAACGCCTCCTGGGGGCTCGGTGAATCCGTGGTCTCCGGCGCGGTGACCCCCGACGAGGTGGTCGTGGCCCCGCCGGGGGACGTCGTCCGGCTCACCGTGGGGACTAAACAGACCCGCCTCGACCTGCGCGGGCACGGTCTGGTGCGGTCCCCCGTGGCCGAGGCGGACCGGGCCCGTAGCTGCGTGCCGCCCGACGGGGTGGCCCGGCTCGTCGCCCTCGGCCGGCGCGCCGAGGGCCTCTTCGGCACCGCCCAGGACGTCGAGTGGGCGGTCGCCGACGGCCGGGTCTGGCTGGTGCAGGCCCGCCCGGTCACCACCCGGGGCGGTCCGGCACCCGCGACCGACCCGGCCGTGGCCGTCCCGCTGGTCACCGGTGTGCCCAGCAGCCCCGGTCGGGCCCGGGGACCGGCCCGCCTCGTCCGGTCGGTGGAGGACTTCCGCCGCGTCCGGCCCGGCGACGTCCTGGTGTGCCGGACCACCGACCCGGCCTGGACCCCGCTGTTCGGGCTCGCCGCTGCCGTCGTCACCGAGACCGGCGGCATCCTCAGCCACGCGGCCATCGTCGCCCGGGAGTTCGGCATCCCCGCCGTCGTCGGCGTCGACCGGGCGATGACCGCCCTGACCGACGGCGATCCGGTCACCGTCGACGGCACCCACGGCACTATCAGCGGAGGGCATCACCGATGACCCACCCCTCACCGACCGACCTGCTCGCGCTGCATGCGGTACGACTCACCGGCTTCGCCGACAGTCCCGCCGTCGCCGCCCGGTTCCGCCTCGACCCCGACCGGACCCACGAGGACCTCCTCGACGCCCAGGCGTACGGCTGGGTCAGCCGGTCGTCCTTCGCCGACCTGGCCGGGTGGTCGCTCACCACGGCGGGCCGCCGGCGCAACGAGGCGCACCTGCGCGACGAACTCGACCGCGTCAACGCGCACGACGCCGTCGCCCGCGCCCACGAACACTTCGTGACGCTCAACGCCCGGGCGGCCCAGGTCTTCACCGCCTGGCAGCTACGACCCGACGAGGCCACCACGACCCTGCACGACCTCACGGAGCTCGCCGAGGGGCTCCACGATCTCGACCGGTCCCTGACCGCGTGCCTG
Organism: Micromonospora sp. S-DT3-3-22; assembly: GCF_015354745.1. Lineage (NCBI taxonomy): Bacteria > Bacillati > Actinomycetota > Actinomycetes > Micromonosporales > Micromonosporaceae > Micromonospora > Micromonospora sp. S-DT3-3-22. The sequence continues at coordinate 3,000 of NZ_JACGMO010000018.1, read as the reverse complement.
GCCCGCTTCGCCGGCTACCACGACCGGTTCACCCGGGCGCTCGCCCGGGCCGGCGACGACCGGGAATGGATCACCGGCGTGGACGTCGACTCCTGCCACCGCATCTGGTTCGAGCTGCACGAGGACCTGATCGCCACCCTCGGCCTCACCCGCTGACCGCACCACGACCGACGCCGGCGGCTGGCGCGCTGCTGGGACACTGCGCTCATGAGTCAGGGTGTTTCCGGCGTGCCGTCCGGCCGGTGGTGGGGCGCGTTGCGGATCGCCCTGGTCCTGCTGTGGCTGCTCGGGGCCACGATGACGTGGTGGACTGCCCCGCGCCAGCAGGACTACGACCGGGCCAGGGCGGACGTGGTCGCGGGCCGGGTGACCGCCTACCAGTGGGGTGACCGGTGGGAGGTGGACCGTTCACCCCTGTGGTTCGGTTCTGCCACCCTGTGGGCCTCCGGCAGCTACGGGCCGCTGTTCGCGTGGAAAACGCCCGACGGCCGGCTGCACTGGACGGACACCGACCGGTTCGGACAGGTGACCACCACCGGCGCCGTCGAGCAGGAGAGCTACTCCGGACCCGGTGCCGTCGGCATCGCGCAGGAACTGCGGGCCGCCGGGCTCGAACACCGGGCCGGTGACGTCCAGTCACCGATGTCCGTCGTCGGCGGGGCCGGCCTCCTCCTCGCCGTCGTCGCTCTCGTCGTCGTGGTCGCCGGCCCGACGCCGGTCCGGGGCACCCGGTGGTACTGGTTCTGGTTGATCTGCTTCAGCCCGTACGGTCTCGGACTGCTGCTCTGGACGGCCCGGGAGCGGCCGTGGTCACGGTCGGCGGCGGCGGTGGCCGCGCGGAACCCGACGTATCCGCGGGACCGGGGCGTTCTCGGCTTCGGCATCGGCATACTCGCGGCGGTTCTGCTCGGTGCCGCCCTGCTGATCCTCCATGACGTCCTGGGCGACTGGTGGGTGCCGCGACCTGACGCCTAGCGGCGCCCGGTCCCCCGCGTACCGGCCGGTGCGGGTCCGATCGGCCCTCGGAAGCGACCGGAGTGCGGCACAATGCGCCCATGACCTCCACCGGATCGTCACGGCTGTCGTTGTGGTCCACCGACTCGGTGCTGTCGATCGGGTCGCGGGGCTCGGTGCTGTCCATCGGCAGCGTCGGGTCGATCGCCTCCATCGGCAGCGTCGGCTCCGCCGGATCGGTGCTGTCCATCGGGTCGGCGCTCTCGGTCGGCTCGGCCCTGGCGTGGCGGTCGCGCTGGTCGTTGCTCGCCGACCGTTCCTCGGGGGTCGCGATGGGTTCCCGCGCGAGCGCCCGCGCGCTGGCCGGTCCGTCGGCGACGGTGGCGGCCGTGGCGCTGGCCGCCTACGCCGGCTACCTGCTGACGCGCAGCCGCCGACCGGACGACGGCAGTCGGGGACGGTGACGCCGTCCCGGACGGCGAGGCCGCGTCGACACCCTTGGCACCCGGGCCGGGTCAGCAGTTGCCGATCTCGTCGGTACGCGTCACCGCCGCCGAGGTGAGCCGCTCGCCCGGCTCGTCGGGGACCGAGTAGGGCGTCCCGTCGTGCGTCGTGAGTTCCTTGGCGTACGCGTCGCTGACGACGAAGACGTGCAGTTCGAAGCGCTGTCCCGGCGACCTGTCGTCGCCGACGACGACCCGGTTCGCCCGCCAGGTGTGCGGGGTGGGAAAGCGCAGCGGTTGCTCGTAGAAGTAGCTCCCGCCGGCCGGGCGGACGAAGAGCACGGCGGTTCGGCCGGCCGGCGGCTCGTCCCCCGTGCCGAACACGTCCGAGCAGTTCGGCACCACCGTCGCACTCGTGATCGCGAACCGTACCGGCGGCGTCCTGGTCACGGTCGGAGCGACCGTGGGGGGCGGTGTCCGGGTGGGAGGTGGGCTGCTCGGTGTCGCCGGTGCCGTGGTGGTGGGCGGTGTGGTCGGCGGGTCGGTCGGCTCCGGCGTCCCGCGTGGACCTGTCGTCGGTTCCGGAGGTGGGGTGGAGCTGGCCGCAGAATCGGCCCCCGCCGGTGTCTCCCTGGTGGCGGTGAGGTACGCCGGCACCGCCGCGATGACACCCACGACCAGTGTGACCAGAGCGCCGAGCGCCACCACCTGCTCGGCGGGTTTCAGCGTCCGCCACCATCGCCGCATACACACCCTCCTGGGTCGACGGACACCTGCTTGCAGTGAACACCGTGCGGGCAACACGGGCCCTCGTCCAGATGGGGCCGGAGTGCACGGAATCCGGGTGGACCGGCCGGGTCCTGACCGTCGAGGATCGGCGGGTGTCCGTTCCCGAACGCCAGATCCGTGCCCGCCACTCGGCCACGACCGTCACCGTGTACCAGGCGTACCCGCCGGACATCGCGGTGCCGGCGGTGGCCGCCGGCCGTTTCGTGGCCCCGTTCAAACGGGAGCGGATGACGTGGATCAAGCCGTCGTTCCTGTGGATGATGTACCGCTGCGGCTGGGCCACGAAGCCCGGGCAGGAGCGCGTGCTGTCCATCGAGATCACGCGGGCGGGGTTCGAGTGGGCGCTGGGCCGGGCGGTCGACCGGTACGTCGACGACTGGATCGTCGCGGTCGAGGACGTCACCGCCACCGTCGGGCAGATCCGGGACCTGCTGCGCCGGGGTGACGAACAGGCGGCGGCGGCACGGCTGCCCGTCGAACACGTCTATCCACTTGCCGACCGGATCGCGGCCGGCCTCGGGGCCGGCCCCGTCGGTGATCCCGACCGGCGGCACCGGCAGTGACAGCTCACCCGCTGCGCCCCTGACAGTGCCAGGTCACCCCGCCCACCGGCGCTCCGGCGTGTTCGGCCACCGCCGCACCGTGCGCCCCGGGCCCGGGGCGCACGGTAGACGCCAGGGGCCGCGCCCGGCTCAGGGCGGGAAGCCCGGCGGCCGGGGCCACTGTTCCGCCTCCGGGTCGGGCCGGTAGCCCGGTGGGGGTTGCCCGGTGGGCGGGCGCTCCGGGGCCGGTGGCGCTGCGGGCGCGCCCGGAC
>NZ_JACGMO010000189.1:0-9189 GCF_015354745.1 Micromonospora sp. S-DT3-3-22 | reverse complement strand
CCAGGGTGGCGGCCACCTCGGGCAGGGCCGGCCCGACGCCGGCCAGGTGGTGCCGCAGCCGGGTCAACGCCGCCCGCAACGCCTGCGGGGTACGCGCCGACACCGGCAGCAGCCAGGCCCGTGGGGGCGACGGCTCGGCCGGTACGGCCGGTGGCGGCTGTTCCACGACCACGTGCGCGTTGGTGCCGCCGAGCCCGAACGCGCTGACCCCGGCCACCCGGCGCGGCGCGTCCGGCCAGTCCCGCGCCTTGGTCGGTACGTAGAACGGGCCGCCGGCCAGGTCGATCTCCGGGTGCGGGCGGGTGAAGTGCAGGTTCGGCGGGATCACCCCGTGCTGGACGGCGAGCACCGTCTTGATCAGCCCGGCGATGCCGGCCCCGGCGTCGAGGTGACCGATGTTGGTCTTCACCGCGCCGAGCGCGCAGGACTCGGCGGGGGCGGCTCCGCCGTACACCTCGTGCAGGGCGGCGACCTCGATGGCGTCGCCGAGGGGCGTACCGCTGCCGTGGGCCTCGATGAAGCGGACCTCGCCGGGGGCGACCTCGGCGGCGGCCAGGGCGTTCGCGACGGCGGCGGCCTGCCCGGCGGGGCCGGGCACCGCGAAACCGGCCCGGTCGGGGCCGTCGTTGGTGACCGCCCAGCCGGGCAGGACGGCGTAGATCCGGTCCCCGTCGGCCTGGGCGTCGGCGAGCCGGCGCAGCGCGACCACACCGACCCCGGAGCCGAAGCCGGAGCCCTCGGCGGCCTCGTCGAAGGCGCGGCAGCGGCCGTCCGGGGAGGCCAGCCCGCCGGGGGTGGCCCGGTAGCGGGGCCAGGTGACGTTGACCCCGCCGGCGAGGGCGATGTCGCACTGGTAGTCGGCGAGGCTCTGGGCGGCGACGCAGACCGCGACCAGGGAGCTGGAGCAGGCGCTCTGCACGGCCACCGCCGGCCCGGTCAACCCGAGCCGGTACGCCACCTGACCGGGCAGGTGGTCGGTGGCCTGCCGGCCGATCAGCCGGGCCTCCCAGTCGTCCGGGTCGACGTCGCCGACCACGGCCGGGTTGTCCATCAGGTGGAACAGGAAGTAGCGGTTGGCGGAGGTGGCGGAGTAGACGCCGACCAGGCCGGGGAAGCGGGTCGGGTCGTGCCCGGCGTCCTCCAGCGCCTCCCACGCGGTCTCCAGGAAGAGCCGGTGCTGGGGGTCGGTCCGGGCGGCCTCCTCGTCGCCCATGGCGAAGAACTCGGCGTCGAAGTCGGTGACCCCGTCGAGCCGGCCGGTGGCCCGCACGTGCCGGGGGTCGGCGCGCAGCCGCGGCCCGATGCCGAGGGCGGTCAGCTCGGCGTCGGAGTGGTCGTGCACCGAGTCGACGCCGGCGCAGACGTTCCACCAGAAGGTGGCGGCGTCGGGTGCGCCGGGGAACCGGCCGGCGAGTCCCACCACCACGATCTCGTCGCCGGTGTACTCGCGGGCGGCGACCGGCGGCGCGGTCGGGGTGGGCAGGGTCGGCGCGGGGAGCGGGGCGGTGCGCTCCGCCCGGGCCGGCGGCCCGTCGACGCCGGGGTCGAGCAGTCGGGCCTGGGCGGCGATCGTCGGGTGGGCGAACAGCCGCACCATGGGCAGCGTCGTGCCGAACCGGTCGGCGATGCGCTGCTGCACCTGGCCGAGCAGCAGGGACTGTCCTCCGGCGTCGAAGAAGCTCTCCTGCCGGCCGACGGCGGCGCGGCCGAGCACCGCGCACCAGATGTCGTGCACGTCCCGCTCGGTGTCGGTGGCCGGCTCCTGTCCGGCGGGGACCGTCCGGGGCGGGTCGGGCAGCGCCCGCTCGTCGATCTTGCCGGTGACGGTGAGCGGGAACGCGTCGAGGACCAGCACGGCGCGGGGCAGCGCGTAGTCGGGCAGCCGTCGGGCGAGGGCGGCGTGCAGCGCCGCCGGGTCGAGGTGGCCGCCGGCCGGCACGGCGTACGCGAGCAGCGCCCCGTCGCGGGCGATGGCGCGGACGGCGGCGATGCCGGGCTGCGCGGCGAGGACGGCCTCGACCTCGGTCAGCTCGACCCGGAATCCACGCACCTTGACCTGGCGGTCGAGCCGGCCGAGACAGACCAGGTCCCCGCCGGGCAGCAACGCGCCCAGGTCGCCGGTGGCGTAGGTGGGCGTCCCGTCGGGGTCGACGCCGAACCGGTCGCTGTGCCGGCCGAGGTAGCCGGGGGCGAGGTGCGGGCTGTGCACCACGATCTCGCCGGAGTCGGCCAGCCGCAGCGTGTAGCCGGGCAGCGCCGTGCCGATCGGCAGCGGGCCGGCGCCGGCCGGGTCGGCGTCGGCCAGCGGCAGCGCGTACCGGGCGGCGAACGTCATCTCGGTGGCGCCGTAGCCGTTGACCAGCAGGCATCCCGGGGCGAACCGGTCGCGGCCCCGGGCGGCGTCGGCGTAGGTGGCCTGCTCGCCGCCGAGCAGCACCACCCGGATGTTGTCCAGCCGCCGCTCGCCGAGGGTGTCGAGCAGGAACCGGTAGACGGTCGGGGTGGAGTGGTAGACGGTGACCCGGTGCCGGGCGAGCTGCCCGACGGCGTACGCCAGGCCGTGCCGCCGCAGGTCGACGGGGACGACGGCGGCCCCGGTGAGCAGCGCCGGGTAGAGGTCGGGGATGGCCGCGTCGAAGCTGAACGAGGCGAGCAGGCTGAGCCGGTCGGCCGGGCCGATCCCCAGGGTGCGGATCTGGTTGTCGACGACGTGCCGCAGGTTGCGGTGGGTCTGCGCGACGGCCTTGGGGGTGCCGGTGGAGCCGGAGGTGAACAGCACGTACGCCGGGCTGTCGGGGTCGACCGGGAGGGGGTGCAGCCCGGCGGTGGCGGTCGGGTCGAGGACCAGCACGGCGGTGCCGGGTCGGGTGGCGCACAGGGCGTCGGCGAGGTCGCGGTGGTCGGGGGCGCAGGCGATGACGCGCACGTCGGCGGCGGCGAGCATGTGCCGGAGCCGGTCGACCGGGAACCCGGGGTCCAGCGGCACGTACACGCCACCGGCGGCGAGGGCGCCGAGGACGGCGGCGATGGTGCCGGCGCCGTGCCCGGTGAGCAGGGCGACCCTGCCGCCGGGGCGGACGCCGGCCGCGGTGAGCGCGACGGCGTGCCCGCCGACGGTGGCGGCCAGGGCGGCGTAGCTGACCTCGTGGGTCTCGCCGAGGATCGCCGGGTGGTCGGTACGGGTGGCCGAGACCTCGGCGAACTGTTGGATGATCGTCGGTTGCGCCATGTCAGCGGATCGGCTCGGCTCCACTGTGGGCAGCCGCGCAGGAACAGCCAATTGTGATCATGATCCCCCCCAGGACTTCACAATGGAAGCAGAATAGGACGACATCCGGCCGAGGAAAGATCATCGATCGGAGTCGGACCGAAGGGCCCACCGACCCCTGAAGATCGGACGGCGAAAATCGGCCGATCATCCCCCTAGCGCGAAAAGGAGTTTCAGCCTAAGTGTCTACCGACAAGTAATTTTGCGGTGAAAGGGCCTGCAAACCGGCTATTTTCCACCATGGACGGCACCTTAACGCCAGGTCAGGTGGGTTACCGCAACCGTGGGCCCCCGCCATCCTAGGGACGCCCGACCACCCGGGACCTCCGGCCCACCCCGATCCGGTCCTGCGCCCCTGCCCCGGGCCCCGCCCGCCACCTAGCGTCGGAGGCGGGACCGAGGAGGACGCCATGCGGACGTGGCAGGTGCAGGACGTGATGACGGTCGACGTGCTCACGGTGGACGAGGACACCGGGTACCGGACGGTGGTGGACCTGCTCACCGCCCGGCACGTCACGGCGGTGCCGGTGGTCGACGGCACCCGGCGGGTGCTCGGCGTGGTCTCGTAGGCCGACCTGCTGCACAAGGTGGAACGGCTCGGGCAGCCGCACGAGCGGCGGATCTTCCCCGGTCGCCGTACCCGCACCGGGTGGGCCAAGGCCGCCGCGACCCTGGCCGGGGACCTGATGACCGCACCGGCGGTCACCGTCTCCCCCGGCGTGACCCTCGCGCAGGCCGCCCGGATCATGGACCGGCGGGGCGTCAAGCGGCTGCCCGTCGTCGACGACCTGGGCCGCCTCGTCGGCATCGTCACCCGGGGCGACCTGCTCCGGGTCCACCTCCGGCCGGACGCCGACATCCGTCGCGACGTCGTCACCGACGTGCTGCACCGGGTGCTCGGGGTGCCCGACGGCACGGTCGAGGTGACCGTGCACGGCGGTGTGGTCACCCTCACCGGCCAACTGGACCGGTGGTCCACCGTGCACCTGGCGCTGCGCCTCAGCGCGCAGGTCAGCGGCGTGGTCGAGGTGGTCGACGCGCTCGGCTACGCCGTCGACGACGCCCCGCTGGCCGCGCTGCGGGCCGGCGGCGTCACCCCGGCCGGCATCGCCTGACCCGGGGCCGGAGTCACCCCGGCCGGCGGCACCTGACCCGGGAGGCGACGCCGACGCCACCGGCCCGACGGGCCACCGCGACCCCGGCCGGCACCCAGGGTCGAACCCCGCACCACCCTGTGTCACCAGCCCCGACCCGCCCGCCGTGGGGGCTGACGATGGCCGCCCGGGTCCGTAGCATCTGTCGGGTGTCCGCGTCGGCGCGGGCACCCGACGGCCGGCGGCGTGCCCTCCCGCACGCGTGCCGGGTGGCGACGTTTCCGCGACGGGCAGAGAGGCCGGCGATGAGTCGAGCAGAGCAGGACACCGCGGCGGGCACCGAGGGCGAGGACTACACCCAGCGGTTGCAACGCCTCGGTGGCGCGCGCTGGAAGCAGGTGCTCGACGTGCAGGCGCCGTACCGGTGGAACCTCCAGCGGCTCGACCTGGGCCGGACCCTCGACGTCGGCTGCGGCCTCGGCCGCAACCTGGCCAACCTGGGTGAGGGCGCGGTCGGGGTGGACCACAACCCCACCTCGGTGGCGCACGCGCGGGCCGCCGGGCTGGAGGCGTACACGATCGAGGAGTTCCACCAGTCCCCGCACGCCCGACCCGGCGCCTTCGACGCGCTGCTCGCCGCCCACCTGCTGGAGCACCTGCCCGCCGAGGCGGCCCTGGAGGTCATCTCCAGCTACCTGCCGTTCCTGCGCTCCGGCGGCACGGCGGTCTTCATCACCCCGCAGGAGCGGGGTTACGCTAGCGACGCCACCCACGTCCGGTTCGTCGGGTTCGACGAGGCCGCGCAGGCCGCCCGGGATCTCGGCATGACGGTGGTCAAGCAGTACTCCTTCCCGTTCCCCCGGTCGATGGGCAAGGTCTTCACCTACAACGAGTTCGTCACGGTGGCCCAACTGCCCTGAGCCCCGCCGCGACCGGCCCGGTCCCGCTCCGGGTTCCCGGGCACGGTGGGCGGTGCCGTGGACGCCGCGGCACGCCGGGCCGGCCGGATACCGTGGCGGCATGACCAACCCGACCCGGTGGGCGACCGAGACCGGCCCCGAACACTCCCAGTGGTACATCGACCGGTTCCGGCGGCTCGCCGCCGAAGGGGCCGACCTGGCCGGTGAGGCCCGCCTGGTCGACGCGGTCGTGGCCCCCGGCTCCCGCATCCTCGACGCCGGCTGCGGCACCGGACGCGTCGGTGCCGCGCTCGCCGCGCGGGGGCACCGGGTGGTCGGGGTCGACGCCGATCCCGTCCTGGTCGAGGCGGCCCGCACCGACCACCCCGGGCCGCGCTGGCTGGTCGCCGACCTCGCCACGCTGGACCTCGCCGCCGACGGCGAGGCGGAGCCGTTCGACGCCGCCGTGGTGGCCGGCAACGTGATGGCCTTCGTCGCCGCCGGCACCGAACCCGCCGTGCTGACCCGGATCGCCACCCACCTGCGCCCGGACGGGGTGGTGCTTGTCGGTTTCGGCCTCGACCGGGGCTACCGGCTCGACCACTTCGACAGCGACCTGGCCGCCGCCGGCCTCCGCCTCGAACAGCGCTTCGCCACCTGGGACCTGCGCCCCTGGCGGGACGATGCGGACTTCGCCGTCAGCCTGCTGCGCCGCCCCAACTGACTTACCTCCCCGGGGAGCGCGCCGGACGCCGCCGGTCAGGACGGGGCGGCGACCGCCCGGGCGGCGGCCGGATCGAGGGTGCTGCCGGCGGGAACGAGGCTGACCAGGCCGGCGGGGAGCCGGACCGGGGTGACCCCCCGGTAGCCGAGCATGCCGAGCACCCCCTCGTCGGCGAGCACGTAGCGGCGGCCCAGGTCGGTGACCACCGACACGGCCCCACCGTCCGCGCCCGGCGCGGCCACCGACTCGACGACCGCACCGCGTCCCGGCTCGACCAGCACCTGATCGGCGCGCACCCCGCCCGGCGCGTCGGTGCTGCGGGCGGCGGTGAGGTCCGGCACGGTCGGGTCGACCCGTACCTCGCCGACCGTGCCGTCGTCGCCGATCCGGGCGCAGAGCGCGCCGCCGTCGACGCCGGCCAGGCGGGGCGGGGCCGGTGGTGGCGCGGTCGGCCCGGTCGGCACCAGATCGGGCAGCTTGGGCGACGCGGCGAACCGGCCCAGGCTGATCGGGGCCGGCTCGTCCTGGCCGGTACGGGCCATCAGCAGGGCCGCCTGGAGTTCGGTGATACCGGCCAGGCCGTCGCGCCCGGCGACCGCGTACTGCCGACCACCGCCGGAGTTGCGGACCAGGAAGACGTCCCCGACCGTGGCGTCGGTGACCCCGGACGAGGGCTCACCGAGCCCGGCCAGCGACGGCGGGGCCAGGTCGACGCCCGCCGGCAGGGCGTTGAGCAGTGCCGGGGCGGCGGGAACCGCGCGTTCCCGGGTGGTCGCCAGCGCGGCGAGCACCCGGGGGGTGTCACGCAGCAGGTGCCGACGCTGGTGCCAGATCAGGTGCAGCCCGCCGTCGGGGTGCCGGACCAGCACCGCCTCCTCGGCGAGCCGCCGCCCGCCGGTCGCCTCCCGGCCGATCAGCAACGCCGAACGGGGTACGGCGCCCGCCGCGTCGGCCGGCGCCCGCGAACAGACCGTCCACGGCGCGGTGGACAGTCGCCCGGCGGCCGGCAGCGAGTCCGGGGCGTCGGCGATGCCCAGCGGCAGCCCGCGCGGCACCCCCTCGATGGACCGGCGGGACACCAGCACCGTACGGGACCGGTCCGCGCCGACGATCAGCAGCGCGGAGGCGTAGTTGAGCACCGGGTGCAGCCGGTCGTCGCGGTAGACGAACCGGGCCCCGGACTCCTTCTCGACGATCACCGCGCCGGTGTCGCGCCACGTCGACCCGCCCCCGACGAACAGGCCGTAGAGGGCGCAGCCGCCCAGCCCGATCGCCGCCACCAGGACGCTGGCCAGCCCGGCGCCGGCCAGCCGGCGAAACGGCGACCGCGCCGGGTCGGTCTCCCGCATGACCAGGGCGGCGACGGCCCGCTGCACGGTGAACTGGTAGGAGTGGAGCTGGTCCTGCCGCGACGGCATGGCGTCCCTTCCGCGAGTCCTCGGCGGACAGGATATGCGCTGCGTCGATGTCCCGTGGACCCTGCGTGGTGGCCCGGCGGCGGCCGGCGCCGTCCGCCCGGCCCGCGCCGCCGCGCGCCGATGCCGCAGGCGAACCGGTCGTCCCGGTAGCATCCCGGCACGACGACGGTGGAGGGACGGCCCGGTGGGCGTGCGATTCGAGGAACTGGCCTGGCGGGAGACCCCGATCGGCGCCATCAGCCTGCGCCGGCGGCGGGAACCCGCGCTCGACGTCGACGTCTACGAGGTGAAGCTCGACGACGAGTACCTGATGTCCAGCCTCTTCCCGGTCGCCGAGATCGAACTGGCCCGGCTGGGGCTGGCCCCGTTGGGCGACGGGCCGCTCGACGTGGTGGTCGGTGGTCTCGGCCTCGGCTACACCGCCCGTACCGCGCTGGAGGACGCCCGGGTACGCACGGTGCTGGTGGTGGAGACGATCGAGGACGTCATCGACTGGCACCGCCGGCAGTTGCTCCCCTTCGCCGCCGGTCTCGCCCCGGACCCACGGACCCGGTTCGTGCGGGCGGACTTCTTCGCCGCGGTCGCCGACGGCAGCGGTTTCGACCCGGAGCAGCCGGGCCGCCGGTTCCACGCGGTGCTGCTCGACGTCGACCACTCCCCGCGCAACGTACTGCACCCCAGCCACGCCGCCTTCTACACCCCCGAGGGGCTGCGCCGGCTGGCCGACCTGCTGCTGCCCGACGGGGTGTTCGCGCTCTGGTCGGACGATCCGCCGGACGACGCGTTCGGCCGGGTCCTGGCCGAGGTGTTCACCACCTGGCAGGCGCACGTCGTCCCGTTCGCCAACCCGCTGACCGGCGGTGAGTCCGCCAACACCGTCTACGTCGCCCGCCGACGGCCCGACCCGCACTGACCCCGCTCCCCGTGGCGTGGGGGCATACGGCGGCCCGGAACGGGAAGGCTGCCCGGTCAGTGAGTCACGGGAGGTGGACATGCGGGCCATGCTCTGGGTCGTCGGTGTCGTCGGCGGCGCACTCATCCTGCTCGGGCTGCTGCTGGAGGCGGTCCGTTGGCTGGCCATCATCGGCCTCGTCGCGCTGCTGGTGGTGATCGTGCTGGCGTTCGTGCGGGGGCGGCAGGTCATGCACCGGCATTCCGCGGGCCGCCGCTAACGGCCGCGCCGCAGCCGGCCGCCCCGCACCGGGGCGGCCGGCTCAGTGCGCCCCACCGAGGTTGAGCACGACCACTCCCCCGATGATCAGACCCACCCCGACCACCTTCGTCAGGCTCAGCGGCTCACCGAGGAAGGCCGCGCCGACGGCGACGATCGCGGCGGTGCCGAGCCCGGACCACATCGCGTACGCCACCCCGACCGGGATGTCCCGGACCGCCAGCGCGAGCATGCCGAAGGCCGTCAGGTAGGCCACGGCCAGCCCGACCGTGGGCCAGAGCCGGGTGAACCCCTGCGTCGCCTTGAGCAGGCTGGTGCCGGCCACCTCGGCACCGATCGCGATCAGCAGGAACAGGTAGGCCATCGTATTCCCTCCGCCGGGTCCCCCCATGATCCCGCACGGGCGGGCCACCCGACGCCGTCGCGCCCACGGACCGCCCGGCGCGCTGCTCCGGCCACCGGCGTGAGGCCGTCGGGTGTGCGGGCCGCCGTGGCGCGGGCCGTCGGGAGCGGTCGCGTTCCGGACAGCGCGTAACCCGGTGCCCGGCTCGACCGTCATACAGGCGTCACCGTCGCCCGGTCCGCCGGGCCGGCCGCACCGCACGACCTGCCCGC
>NZ_JACGMO010000188.1:0-9159 GCF_015354745.1 Micromonospora sp. S-DT3-3-22 | reverse complement strand
GACGGGGTGAACTTCGCCGGGCCGAAGTAGCCGGCGGCGTCCACCTCGGCGCGCGGCGGCGCGGGCGCGGCGAGCATGTCGACCAGGCGTCCGGCACCCGTGCGGACGTGGGCGACGAGGTCCCGGACCGCCCAGGGCGGGCACGGGGTGGGCCGGTCCAGGTCCGCGTCGGTCAGCGTGGACAGGACCACCGCCAGCCGGGCGCACTCGGCACGGAACGCCGTACCCACCGGCGTCGGGGCGGGTGCCGGCGGGTCGGCACGCCTGCCGCCGTCACCGGGGTACGCTGCGTCCATGGTCCCAGCCTCGCATCTGGTTTCGCCTGCGGTGTGGCCGGGTAGCCGCGGCGGGCCGAGGAGAGGGGGCGGTCGCCAGATGGCCGGGTTGATGTTGCGCAGCACCGCGTTCACCGATCACGACCTGCTGCCGGGGCGGTTCGCCCGCGACGGGGGCAACGTGTCGCCGCCGTTGCAGTGGTCCGACGTGCCACCGGCGGCCACCGAACTGCTCCTGCTGGTGGAGGACCCGGACGCCGGGCGCAGTCCGTTCCTGCACTGGCTGGTCACCGGCATCTCCCCCATCTCGGACGGGGTGGCCGAGGGTGCCCTGCCGCCGGGCGGCCGGGCGTGGCCCAACGGTTTCGGCGGCACCGGCTGGGGTGGGCCGCACCCGCCGCAGGGTGAGGAGGCGCACCGGTACTTCTTCCGGCTGTACGCGTTGGAACGTCCCCTGGACCTGGCGGACGCGCCGCAGGCGGCCGACGTGCACGCGGCCCTCGCCGGCCGGGAACTGGCCAGCGGCACCATGGTCGGGACGTACCGGCGCTAGCGTCCGGTCAGCCCTTCCAGCGGGGCACCAGGCGGTGCACGGAGAGCAGCACCAGGGCCGCCACCACCCCCATGGTGCCGGCGATCCCGGCGGCGCTGCCGGCGTACCCGATGAACAGGGTGCGGCGGGTCAGTTCGTCCACCGGCACCTGCTGCTGGTCGAGCAGGCCGGACAGGGCCAGTCCGCAGCCGAGGACGGCGAGCAGACCACCGATGCCGAGCACGCTGGCGGCCACCTTGTGGGCGTCGTCGGGGGCGACCTGTGCCTGCTCGTGCTGGAACACCAGCAGCAGCAGGCCGGCCAGCGCCGCCCAGACCCCGACGACCAGGAAGGCGGCGACCGCGTCGCTGGGCCGGTGCCAGCCGGCGGAGAGGGTGGCCACCCCGGCGACGGCGGCGTACGCGGTGCCGAGGAACGCCCCGAGGACGCGTACCTTGGCCGGCAGCACCAGGATCAGCGCCAGCGCCACCGAGGCGGCGATGGTGGTGTGTCCACTGGGCAGGCTGTTGCCGACCGCGTCGCGTTGCGGGTCGATGCCCAGCGCGGGCCGGTCGATGACGTACTTGAGCACCTGGGTGGTGACGTTCGCCCCGGCGATCAGCAGGGTGGCCGAGATGGCGAGCGCCTTGCGGCCCCGGATCAGGGCGATGAAGAAGATCACCACGGTGGCGGCGAGCAGGGAGACCACCGACATGGCGTTGAGGATCCGGTTGACCAGACCGTCGATGCGGTCCTGGCCGATCCGGTTGCCGGTCAACGCGACCGTGTCGAGCCACTGCCCGGTCCCGGTGTGCACGGCGAACCGCCACACCAGCAGAAAGGCCGCCGTCTGGGCCAATGCCAGCACGACCAACCAGACCGCGGTCCAACCCCTTGCCGTCGCACGCACCCGCACACCGTAGCGGCACGCGCGGCACGTCGCGCGTGGGCCCACCGGGGCGGTCCGGATACCTTGACACGGGACCACGGGAGGTGACGGTGACCGGTACACCACAACACGGACGACCGACCCGGCAGCCGCCGGCCGGGGACCCGCCGACACCGCACGGGCCGGGCCCGCAGCCACCGGCCGGGCAGCCGACAGACGCCGTGCCACCGGCCGGGAGCCCGGCCGACACGCAGCCGGCGGGACGGGGTCCGGCGGTAGGACGGGGTCCGGCGGGGCCGCCGGATCAGGTGGAGTCGTTGGCCGGCCTGCTCGGCGGGCGCGGTGGCGCGATCGACGCGACCCTGCCGCCGGTGGCGTTCACCGCCGGCTGGCTGGCGACCGGACGGTCGGTCGTCGGCGGGGTGGCGGTGGCGGTGCTGGCCGGCACGGCGGTGGCGCTGTGGCGGTGGCGGCGCGGGGACCGCCCCCGGGCGGTGCTGATCGGGCTGCTGGCCGTGTGCCTGGCCGCCGTGGTGGCGCTGCGCACCGGCCGGGCGGCCGATTTCTTCGCGGTGCAGGTCTTCTCGAACCTCGCCAGCGCGCTGGTCTGGATGGTGAGCATCGTGGTACGCCGGCCGCTGCTCGGCGTGGTCGTCGGGGCGGCGCTGCGGCAGCGGGGACGGTGGCGGCGCGACCCGGCGCTGCTGCGGGCGTACGGACGGGGCAGTTGGGTGTGGGCGGCCACCTATGTGCTGCGGGTGGCGGTGTTCCTGCCGCTGTGGCTGGGCGGGCAGGTGGTCGCGTTGACCGTGGCCCGGGTGGCGTTGACCTGGCCGCTGGTGGCGGCGGCGCTGACGGTGAGCTGGGTGGTGATCCGCCGGTCGCTGCCGGCCGGCCATCCGGGGCTGCGGCACCCGGTGGAATCCGGGTGAGCCGGGCCTGCCCGGTGCCGACGTGTGGCGCGGGGTGCCGGGGGCACAGACGTTAACGGAGAGGCCGCCACGGGGGGAGCGGCCTCTCCGATCAACACGGTACTCCGTCATAGGGCGTCGCGTTATCCCGCGCGCGCTCTTTTTTCGCCGCTTTCCCGCCGGGGCGGGAAAGGGGGATGGTGGGGTGGGCCGGCCGCTCCGCTGCGTCGGCCGGACGGTCGACCCACCCCCGGCCTGACCGTGGGAATCAGGCCGCCCGCCGACCGGGCTGTCCGCTCCCCCGGGCCCGGTCGGCCTCCGGGTGGGCGGCGCCGCGCCACCCACCCGGCAGGGTCAACTCACCCGTTCGGGAAGAGCATCCCGTAGTCCGCGTACGCCATGGCGATGTCGGACTGGGCCCAGAACCGGTGGTAGTTGAAGGTCGGCTCGGGGCCGCCCTTGAGGTACGCGTCGACCTTCGGCCAGTCCGGGTCGTTCTTGTAGAACGACCGGATGTCCAGGAAGCTCTTGCCGGCGGCGATGGTGTCACCGTTGGGCATCTTCCCGGTCCAGCCCGGCGGCACGTAGAGGCCCTGGCCGTCGGCGGCGTTGTAGACGTCGTCGAACCGCTTGTAGTCGCCGCGGGTCTCGGTCGTCGACACACCCTTGCTGTCGCTGGCCGCCGAGAGCGCGTCCAGCAGGCCCTTGCCGGTGGTCTTCGCCTGGGTGTTGCCGGACTTGGCCGCGTAGGCGATCAGGGTCCGGGCGAGGGAGCCGGTGACACCGACGTCCTGACCCTTCGAGCTGACCTCCACGTGCAGGCCGGTGTTGGCCGCCGGGCTGCTCGGGTTCCAGTTGGCGGGCTGGCCCGTCCACTTCAGCTCGGACGGGACCGACCAGTTGGTGCCCAGAGTGGTGTTGGCGATCGCCCACGGCACCCACTTGTCGAGCAGGGCCTTGGCCTTGGTGTTGCCGGTCTCCAGGTACAGCTCGGCGATGCGCTGCATCGACCAGACCTGCATGCCGAACCACTGGTTCGACGGCGGGTCGTTGTAGACCGGGTCGACGTCGTAGAACATGCCGTAGAAGGTGGCGGTGCCCGACGGCGGCTGGGCGTAGCTACCGTCCCAGCTGTTGGTGGCGCCACCGGCGATGCCGCCCTCGGCCGACTGGAGCCAGGTGTAGAACTCCAGCTGCCGGTCGAGGCTCTTCTGCCAGTCCGCGACGGCGGTCGGGGACTTCGGCTTGAGTTCGCTGATGTTGGTCATCGCCCAGGCCGCGAACGGGTTCTGGTAGCCGAAGTGGCTGTGGCTGGAACCGATCCGCCACGACCAGCCCGCGCTGGCGTCGTACGCGCCGCCCCAGGCGTAGTACCAGGACAGCAGGTAGTGCGCCGAGTCCTTGCCGGTGCCGGCGGGGCAGGTGCTCGCCCCGACGCAGTTGCCGATCTTCTTGAAGTACTTGTCGTACATCGCGTACCGCAGGTAGTCGCCCATCTTGGCGGCCTTGGCCACGGTGGCGGCGACGTCGGCCTGCTTGCCCTGCGCCTTGGCCCAGGTCAGCGCCCAGTACGCGGCCTGCACGGCGCGGGCGTCGGCGTCCGGGGCGTTGGTGTACTTCCACTGCTTGGCGGGGGCGCCCGAGTCCTTGACGAACAGGTCGAGGTAGCCGTACTGACCGCCGTGCTTGAAGGTGTCGCAGGACGGCTGCGGGATGGTCTCCCACACCGACTCCTGCGTGCCGCGCTGGAAGGTGTTGATGTACGCCGGCTTGGTGGTGCCGTCACCGCAGCGACCGAAGCCGTAGGTGTTGTCGACGTCCATCAGCCAGTGCATGCCGTAGATGTCACCGGTGCCGTAGGTGGACTGCAGCTCCGAGCGCAGCGGGTCCTGGCCGACGGAGACGCTCGGGTTCAGCGCCGACGGGTACTGGCTGGGCAGGTTGTACTCGGCGGCGTACTGCGGGGTGCCGGCGACGCCCGCGGTGGGCTGGTCGGCGTGCGACGGGATGATGTACTTCTCCATCACCGTCCAGGCGTTGTTGAACGGCGACCAGTTCTGGGTCACCCGGCCGTAGTAGGCCTCCAGCCACAGCCAGTAGCTGAACGCCTCGGAGGTGGTCTCGTGGCCGTGGTCGGGCGCCTCGACGATCAGCGTCTCGATCGAGTGGTACGGCACGCCCTCGGGGCTGAAGTAGCCCGAGTTCTTGATCTTGCCGTACTGCTCCAGGAACTTCGCCACGTAGGCGTTGTCCCCGCCGGGGGTGTCGTTGTCGATCTCGGTGGCGGTGACCACCACCGAGGAGACTCCGGTGCCGGCCGCGGTGATGGTGGCGGTGCCACCGGCGGTGTCGGTGTCCTCCGCCGCGGCGACCGTGACGGTGACCCCGGTGTTCCAGTTGCTCGGGGTCAGCGTGACGCTGGTCGGCGAGACCGTGATGTCGCTGTCACCGGTGCGGGTGAGGGTGACCGGCACGTTGCCCGACGGCGCGGCGCTGAGCTTGAGGTTGAAGGTGGTGCTGCCACCCTCGTTGACACTCACCGAGGAGGGCGTGGCGACCAGCGCCGGGCCGGTGGCCGCGTTGACGGTGAACGACTTCTCCGACACGCCGATGCCGTTGGCGTTGTCGTACGCCTTCGCCTGGACCGTGTAGCTGCCGGCCGGCAGCGAGGTCAGCGTGTACGCGTACGGCGCGGAGGTGTCGGTGTTGACCAGCAGGCCGTTGCGGTAGAACTCGACCTTGCTGATCGTCCCGTCCGGGTCGCTGGCGGTGGCGGTCAGCGGCACGTCGGCCGGCGCGGTGAACGGGCCGGAGGGCACGCCGAGGGTGACCGTCGGCGGCTGGTTGGCCGGGGTGCCGTTGCACGGGGTGCCGTTGAGGGTGAACGACGTCGGCTTCGGGTTGCTGCCCGAGTAGGAGCCGTTGAAGCCGATGGTGGTGGAGCCCCCGGTCCCGATGTTGCCGTTGTAGGACTCGTTGGTCGCGGTGACCTCGCTGCCGCTCTGGCTCCACTTCGCCGACCAGCCCTGGGTGACCCGCTGGCTGCTGTTCGGGAAGGTCCACTTGAGCGACCAACTGCTGAGCGCGTCGCCCAGGTTCTTGATGGTGACGTTCGCGGTGAAGCCGCTGCCCCAGTCGTTGGTGGCGTAGACCACGTCGCAGGCCGGCGCGGCCTGGGCCGCGCTGGCCGGCAGGCCCACCCCGCCGATGGCGAGTGCGGTGGCGGCGAGCATCGCCGTGCGGCGACGTCTTGCCATGAGTCTCATGTGCGCGGTGTCTCCTCGGACCGGGCCGGGGCTGCGGGCCCCGGCGGAGGCACCTCCACGCGCTGTCACAGGGGTGCGCGGGGGGACGGAGGTGCCGGAATGGTGGTCGGTCCGGCCGGTGGGCCGGGGCAGGGACGGGGTACGGCCGCTGCGGCCGTCGTGCCGTTCCTTCGGGTGCCGTCCGGGAGACCCGGATGCCCTCGGCGACCCATCACTCGCGCGTGTCTGGCTCCGCTGCGTTGATTCGACAGTGTGCCATGGAAGCGCTCCCACAACAACTACCTCTGTCGAAACGCAGGTCGATGTTTCGATCTCGTTTAGGGGCTTTCACAAAGCCGTGACGGGCGTTACAGTCGCAGCATCGCCGATGGGAGCGCTTCCATCGACGGAGATGCAACAAGTGAAGGTCACAACCGTGGTCGCCCGACCACGGGGTTCAGCCCGAACGGCTGACGACGGGCCAGCCCGGACACCGTCGCCAGCCACACCCCACCATCACGGAGGGAGGTGGAACCAGAGCCACTCGCGTGGCCCGGCTCCCGCGCGACACGCACGGCCGGACGCCAATTCGAGCGTGCGTGTGTGCAACACAGGTGGGGACGGGGGTTGCCCTCCCCCGTCCCCACACTAAACCCCCGTACTCGACGGGAAAAGAGGCCGACGGGTCAGGCGTGCGCGCCGCCCGGCCGGCCTCGATCGCTATCTGCCCCTCGGCAGATCGGCCGACCGTCCCTGACGACGCCCGTCACACTCGCCATTCCCCATCCCGGCCGCCCACGCGCGGCCCTCTAGGCTGGCGGTCCGCCCCCGAGGCGGCCGGGCCGTCGCACGCCCGCGCTGGGAGCGCTCCCGGCCGTCGGGGTGGCCCGCACCCTGAGGAGAAACATCCATGTCGATACTCACCCGGCGACGCCTGCTGCGCCGCGCCGCGCTCTCCGCCGCCGCCACCGCCGGCGCCGGGCTCTCCGCCGCCGCCACTGGCGCCGGACTGACTGCGGCCACCGGCGTCCTCGCCGCCGGCTGCGACGCGCCGAAGGGTGGCGATCCGACCGCCGACCCCGCCGCGGAGCGGGTGCGTTTCCCGCACGACTTCGGCTGGGGCGCCGCCACCTCGGCGTACCAGATCGAGGGCGCCGCCAAGGAGGACGGCCGGGGCGAATCGGTCTGGGACACCTTCAGCCACACCCCCGGCCGCACCCGCAACGGCGACACCGGGGACGTGGCCGCCGACCACTACCACCGCTGGGCCGACGACCTGGACCTGATGCGCGACCTCGGGCTGCGCAGCTACCGGTTCTCCATCTCCTGGCCCCGCATCCAGGCCGACGGCACCGGCAAGCCCAACCAGCGCGGGCTCGACTTCTACAAGCGGATCATCGGCGGCCTGCACGAACGCGGCATCGCCCCGATGGTCACCCTGTTCCACTGGGACCTGCCGCAGGCGTTGCAGGACGACGGCGGCTGGGAGAACCGGGACACCGCCCACCGGTTCGCCGACTACGCCGACGTGGTCTTCCGGGGCATCGGCGACCAGGTGCCGGTGTGGTTGACCGTCAACGAGCCGAAGACCGTGGTGCAGAACGGCTACCTCTGGGGCCACCACGCCCCCGGCCGGCAGGACTCCGACGCCGCCTACCTGGTCGCCCACCACCTCCAGCTCGCCCACGGCCTCGCCGTGCGCGCGCTGCGGGCCACCGGCCACGACACCCGGATCGGCCCGGCGCTGAACCTGCACCCGTGCTACCCGGCCGACGACAGCCCGGCCGCGGCCGCCGCCGCCAAGCTGCACGACGGGTACGAGAACCGGCTGTACCTGGACTCGATCCTCACCGGCGCCTACCCGGCCGACGTGTTGGCCGACCTCGGCCCGGACAGCCGGATGGCCAAGGGCATCCGCGACGGCGACCTGGCGACCATCGCCAGCCCGGTGGACCTGCTCGCGGTGCAGTACTACACCCCGCTCTACCTGACCGGCAACGGCAACACCGTCACCCGCTGGCCCACCAGCGAGGCGGACTGGCAGCAGATCTACCCGCAGGGCATGTACGACATCCTGACCCGGGTCACCCGCGACTACGGGCCGATCCCGATCACCGTCACCGAGAACGGCCTGCCCTGCCCGGACACCCTCGGCCCGGACGGCACCGTCGACGACGCCGGCCGGATCGCCTTCCTGCGCGACCATCTCACCGCCGCCCACCGGGCCATCGCCGACGGGGTGCCGCTGGAGAGCTACCACGTCTGGTCGCTGCTCGACAACTTCGAGTGGGCCGAAGGCTACGACCAGCGCTGGGGACTGGTCTACGTGGACTACCCGACCCAGCGGCGGATTCCGAAGCGCAGCGCCCACTGGTACCGCCAGGTCATCCGGGACAACGGCCTGTAGGCCGTCGACGGAGCGGGAACGCCACCGGCACGGCCGGACCGCGTGGGGGCGGTCCGGCCCGGCAGCCGAACGACGGCCGGGCAGCCGACCGGAGGCCCGTCAGCGGGGCAGCGCCTGCTGGAGTTCCGCGCGCAACGCCGGGGTCAGCATCTCGCCGGCCTGCTTGGCCAGCCGGGCCATCTCGTAGCCCACCACGCCGATGTCCGCGTCCGCGCCGGCCAGGGTGGCCAGGATCGAACCGTCCCGGATCTGCATCACCAGGAAGTAGCCCCGGCCCATCTCGACCACGGTCTGCTTGACGACGTCCCCGTCGAACATCTGGGCCGCGCCCGCGGTGATGCTCATCAGCCCCGAGGTCACGGCGGCCAGCTTGTCCGCGTGGTCGCGGGGCAACTGCGCCGAGATCGCCACCAGCAGACCGTCCGAGGAGACCACCACCGCGTGCGCCACCCCGGGCACCCGCTCGGCGAACGCGTTGACCAACCAGTTCAGGTCACGCGCCTCCTGGCTCAGTGTCATCACTGTCGTCCTCCTTCGCTGCGCGCACCCGGCGGCAAGATTAACTCGGTGGTCTCCTCGGCCTCGGCACGGCGCACGCCGCTGTAGAGCCGGGACAGCATCCCGCCCACCGCCTCCGGGTCCGGGTCCTCACGGACCCGGGCCGACGGCGGCCGGGCCGGCTCGGTCACCGAGGTCAGCTGGGCCATCGGCACCCGCACCGGCAACCCCCGGTCGTTGGTGCCACCGGTGACCGGGACCAGCGGCGGCGCCGGGGTGTTCCCACCCAGGGTGGCCGGCGACGACGGGGCGGGGCCCTGCCGGGACCACCAGCCGCCGTCGGCGGGCGGGGCCGGTGGCCGCACCTGCGCGGCGCGGGCCGGGAGCTGGTTGGGCGGCGAC
>NZ_JACGMO010000187.1:0-9267 GCF_015354745.1 Micromonospora sp. S-DT3-3-22 | reverse complement strand
CCTCACGCTTCGCCCGCCCCCGCGCGGACAATCCACCACCATCGGGATACCTCATCCCATCGATCTACCCCAACCCCACACCGCCACACAGACCACATCGGACGAACCTGACCATTCAAGATCTGTAGCTCCTCTCGGGCGATCTGTTGTCGCTCCCGGGCCATGGCGGCGGCGGTGTTGGCGAGGAGGGCGTCACCGGTGGTGTGCCAGCCGACGCCGGCGAAGGTGAGGCTGCCGACGATCAGGGTGGTGTCGTCGTGCTCGTCGACGAGCTGGCCGCCGGTCGGGTGCGCGTGGTCCTGGCCCTCGTGCTGCCGGTGTTGGCGGCGGGTGTCGCGCAGGAGTTGGAAGGTGACGGAGTACCGCCGGGCCTTGGTGAGGAAGTGGCCGCCGAAACCGAGCATGTGCGCCCAGCGACGCAGCCGGGCGTAGGGGTTGGGGTTGGCCGGTCGCGTCGATTCGGTGTCAAGGGCGGCTTGACGGTGGGCGACGCAGACAGGGCAGGCGGCGTACCGGGTGTGGGTGCCGCAGTCGGGGCACTCCCAGCGGTCGACGAAGCCGGGCCGGGGCCGGTGGTCGCGGGGCCGCTGGGACAGTGGGACGGGGGTGCCGGTGGGTCGGCCGATGCGCCAGCAGGCGTCGATGAGGCGGGCGGTGTGGTCGCCGTCGGGGTCGGCGTGGTCGCCGATGGTGTCGGCGGTGAGCCTGACGGAGCGGTGCCCGGTTACCTCGGTGCTCTTGGTGGCGTACTTGGCAAGGTAGCCGGCGACCATGCTGTCGGTGACCTCGCCGTGCCCGTTCAGGGTGATGGGTCGGATGTCGAGCTGCTCGCCCCAGGTGATCGGCCAGCCGTCGGGCCGGTCGGGGTGGGCGGGGCTGGTGAACGCGACCTGCGCGGCGGCGTGCCGGAGCGCGTCGACGAGGTCGGCGGTGGTGAAGGCGGCCGGTGGCGGGACGACGGCGGCGGGGTCGTCGGGGTCGACGCCGTCGAGGCGGACGAGGGCGTGGAAGTGGACCGCGCCGCGTGCCTGGAACTCGGCGGCCTTGCCGTGGGACAGCCGGACGGGCGGGACGGTGCGGGTGTTGCCGGCGGCGGTGACGATGTGGACGCCGGGGATGCCGCGGTGGCGGGCGAGTTTGGCGAGGTGTCGTTCCGCGGCTTGCTTGGTGCGGTGCCACAGTTCGCCGGAGAACAGGTTCCAGACGGCCTGGTGGTCGTGGTCGTAGCAGTCCAGGCACAGCGGTTGACCGAGTGCGGCGTCACCCGGTTCGTGTCTGGCCCAGCATGCGGCGGGGCGGCCGTGGGGGCAGCGGCCGGCGGCCGGGTCGGTGGCACGGCGGGCGTGGCAGGGGTCGGGACGGCAGTCGCAGCGCTTGCGGTTCCGGCAGGTGTGCTTGCGTACCGCCCGGACGTGGACCGGTCCGAATGACGGGGCGGTGAAGGTGGGGAACACCGCCGGATGTTGGGCGACGGTGTCGGGTACACCCTTGCCGCCGACGAGGCCGGCGCGCAGGAGTTGGTAGGCGTCGCGTTGGTAGGTGTGGGCGCAGGAGGGGCAGACGGTGGCGCGTCGGTTGCCGCAGGCGGTGTAGATGACCGCGTCGGGCATCGCGTCGGTGTGCCGCCGGTCGAGGACCCGACCGGTGGCCGAGTCGACGGTGAGGAGGCTTCCGGCGAGGCGGATGGGGCGGGTGCAGCCGGCGGCGGCGCGGACGTGCTCGATCCACCCGAAGTAGTCCGGTCGGGTGGCGCGTTCGAAGGCGGAGCCGGCGGCGGTGTAGTCGTAGACGGGTGGGACGTCGGCGTTCGAGCCCACCCCCCGGGCCGAAGCGCGGGGGGTGAGGTCCAGCGTCGAGCCCATCAAGCCGCAGTCCCGTTGGGGGTGCGGGTGGTGATGGTGCGTTCGGTGACGATGACCCGGCAGGCGCCGCATTGGCGTTTGGTCGGTTCGTGCCGGTGGCAGGGGATGAGGGTGGTCTGTTCGCCGCAGCGGACGGTGACCGGTGCCCGGCAGGGTCCGCCGGGGATGACGTCGACGACGGTGCGCCGGATGTCGTACGGGTGCCCGTCGGGGTAGACGGGGCAGGTGTGGGTGACGTGTTCGATGTCGACCATGACGATGGTCATCGGGCACCACCGGTCAGAGTGGTGAGAAGCTGCCCGGCGACGGCCGGAGTGACGTCGAGCCGGTCGGCCAGCTCGCCCGGCGTGATGGGTGCTCCGGTGTTCTGCTCGTGCTGGACGGCGGCGAAGCGGGCCATGGGCAGCAGGTGGGTAGGGACGTCGACCGGCTCCGGTGCCGGCGTGGTGGCGGGCTCCGGCGCGACAGGCGCAGCGGTGACGGGTTCCGGCTCGGTGGGCCGGGCGACCGTGATGGGTGCCGGGTCGGTGGTGATGGCGACCGGCGGTGCCGGTTCGGTGGTGACCTGCTCGGTCACCTGGACGTGGATGGGTTCGGCCGGCTCGGCGGCCGGCGGGGTGGGGTTGTCGCCCTTGACGGGGGCGAGGACGAGTTTCACCAGGGCCATGAAGGCCAGGGCGGGTACGGCGGACAGGAGCCACCCGGACAGGCCCGGTTTGGCGACCGCGAGTTGTGCGGCGAGGGAAAGGCCAGCGGCGGCGATGAGCAGGAACAGCGGATAGCCGATGGAAGCGCCGAGCCGGCGGCGTCGGCGGATGGTCAGTAGGCAGGCGATGGGGACGAGTTCGGAGATGACGGCGTTGGCCCAGCCGAACCACTGCCCGGTGCCGGTGGGGGAGTTGGCGAGGGTCCAGTCCTTGACGTGGGTGAACGAGGCGGCCCCGGCGAAGCCGGCGACGGTGATGAGGATGAGGACCAGGACGACGCCCTCGATGCGGGGGCCGGCGGGTTGACGGTTCATCGGACACCGCCCATGTAGGCCATGGCGATGCCGATGAGCAGGATGACGGCGAAAGTGATCAGGACGCCCATTAGTGGCCTCCGTGGCAGTCGAGGCAGCAGCCGTAGCGGCGTGGGATGTAGTAGGGCTGCACCAGGCCGCACGTCTGACAGGTGCGGCGGGCGCGGAGCGCTTTGGCGATGGCCTCCCGCTGGGCGGGCGTGGCGGTCCGCTTCGGCTTGGCGAGATCGAGACGGTAGAGGTAGGCGACCCGCTTACCGCGACGCCAGAGGACCTGGCAGACGGGCTCCTGTCCGGCGGGCCGGAGGCCGGCGGCGCGCAGTTGCCGCCGGGTAGCAAGGCCGTCGGGGGCCATCCGGTACGGATAGGTGGGCATGCCGTAGCGGCTGCCCGTCGGGTCGTAGAAGACGGTCATGAGCGGTCTGCCCAGCGCTGTTGGGCGGCCTGGCGGGAGATGCCGAGGCGGGAGCCGATCTCGGCCCAGGAGTAGCCGAAGGCCCGCAGGCCGATGACGGCGTCACCGATGGCCCGGTCGAGGTCGGCGGACAGGGCGACGAGGTCGCGGAGCGCTTCGACATCGCCGGTGGCGACGCGTCGGCCGTGTGCGCGGATGATGCGCCGGGTGAAGGCGGCGAACTGGTCGTTCTCGACGACCTCCCGACGCTTCTGAGCCGGCACGGATGGCGTCAAGGACGCCTTGACGGTGCTCACCGGTTCCCACCCCCGGCGGTGTGGAGGCGGTCCCACTCGTCGGCGGCGGCCTCAAGGGCGGTGACGACCTGCTCGGCGGTGCGGGCCGGGTCGTCGTTCCAGGAGTAGGGGGAGGTGTGTTCGTCGAGGAGGTAGCCGTCCTCGTCGACGAAGAACACGGGCGCGGTGGCGTCGAGGTGATCGACCAGCACGTCGAGAGCGGTCACGTAGTCGGCGATGGTGTCGCCATCGAGCTGGGCGAACTGCTCGACCGGGCGACCGGCGCAGGCGATGCGAATAGCCCCGGCGGCGCAGGCCGGCGGGGTGGGGATGTTGGTGGTGGGGGCGTAGTAGGTGCCCTGGTGCCAGCCGTGCCGGCGCAGGTAGAGGGCAGCCATCCGGAGCAGGTCAGCAGGGGTGACCGTTCCGGTGGTGGGTGGGTTCTGGGTAGCCTTCACGGCAGCCACGTCCTTTCAGAAGGGCTTGGTGGGAGGTCGGCGGAACCGGTCTGCTTTCCAGGGCTTGAGCCGGTTCCGTCGGCCGTTCAGTTGGTGCGGAGCCGCAGGTAGCGGCGGAATCGGGTGGGGTCGTCGGGCAGCGGCACGGGCGCGGAGGCGAAGGCGAGAATCCCGTGATCGGCGGCCAGCTTCAGGAGCGTGGCGAGTTCGGCGGGCGTGCCGACGACGAAGCGGTTGACGTATCGGGTGGTCGGTCGCGGGGTGCGACGGGCGTGGATCCGCTGTAGCAGGCTCATGCGGCGGTCTCCCAGTCGACTCGGTTTCCGGTGGATGCGGATAAGCGGGCGGGGCGACGGGTCCAGGTGGCGTAGTCGGCGATGCCGGCGATCTGGGCGTCATCGAGGTAGGCCACCTTGATGCGGCGGGGCGTGCCGCCTTCGGCGATGAGGTAGGCCGCGCCCTGGTTGGTGGGGGCGATGTCGGTGGCGGTGTAGCCCTGCTCGGCCCAGCCGTGACCGAGGACGATGTTCGAGCTGTTGGGGGTGGTGCAGCGGAACGCGGCGCGGTAGCCGAACAGGTCCCGCAGGCTGGTGGGGATGATGTCGAAGGACGGCCGCTGAGTCGCGGCGATGACGGGGATGCCGGCGGCACGTCCCCGGGCGACCAGGTCGCGGAGCAGGGCGACGAACTCCTCCTGCTCCTGCTTGCTGCCGATGGTGGCGGAGTAGAAGGCGATCTCGTCGACCAGCACCGTGATGACGGAGAGCCCGTCGAGGGCGGTGACCTTGCGACGCCCGTGGGCGCGCAGCCAGGCGTAACGGTTGTTCATCACCGTTTGCAGGCGTCGCAGGACGTCGAGGGCGGCGGTGATGTCGGGGCCGATGAACGCGTCGGCGCAGTCCTCCCACTGACCCAGTTCGACGAGCTTGCCGTCCAGCAGGACAAGGCGGGAGTCGACGGAGAGCGCGGCGTGAGCGGCGATGGTGTTGAGGAGGCCGGACTTGCCTCCGCCGGGTTCACCCCCGGCGAGAAGGTTGCGGTAGGCCAGGGTGATGTAGACGTGCTGGCCGAACTCGTCGATGCCGATGAAGATCGGGTCGAACATCGACAGGCCAGGCCCCACCGGAATGCCGGCGGTCGGGGCGGATGCCGTAGCCATGGGTGCCCTCCTTGGGCGTTGGTGGGCGCGGGAAGCCACACGAAGGAGCCCGTAGGGCTCCCCGCGTCCGGGTTGGGTTGGGTGCGGATCAGAGCCAGTCGGAGATGTCGTCGGCGTCCGACGACGGCGCGGGGGCCGGCTTGCTGCCGTTGGCCGACGTGACGGCCTGCTTCTTGGGCTGGACGGGCAGGGTGATGGGCGACGCCTGGACGTCGGGCAGGTCCAGGGCGGTGGGGATGACCGGCGTCGGCCGGTCGCTGGCCGGGGCGTCCGGGTCGATGACGTCGGCCAGGGGAGACGTGACGGTCGCGGTCAGCACCTCACGGCGCTTGATGTCGAACCGCAGGTACGCGGCGTTGCCGTCCGAGGCCCGTTCGACCAGGACGGATGAGGCGTGGCAGGTCACCGCGATCTTGTCGAGGCGGCCTTCCAGGTCCGCCAGGGACAGACCGGGCCGCAGGTAGACCCAGACCCGCTCACCGACCGGGGTCGGCGTGGCCCAGAGGATCAGCGGGAGGGAGCCCGACTGGTTGGCGATGATGAACTGCGCGAAGCACACCCGCAGCCGGTGGCGCACGATCAGGCACCACACCCAGGCGACGACTTGGCGGCGGAGAGCAGGAACAGCGGCCGGGACGCCGAGAACGACGGCAACGACGGCCAGGGTGACCAGGGTCGGAGTGTGGGTAGCGAGCTGCACCCAGCCGGTGAGCAGCAGCACGGCCAGGACGATTTCCGGGGTCCACCACCACAGCAGCCGCAGTACCGGCCAGATGCGGACCAGCAGCCAGGCCAGCGCGCCACACGGGACGCTGACGGCCGCGCCGATGAACAGCGCGATGATCGGGTGTACGTAGGCAGCGGCCACCACGGCAGCGAGTACGCCGATGATGACCGCAGTGAGGATGAACGCCATACGGGCGTTCCGGGCCGACGACCGGTGAACCTTGGCCTCGATGACCGTCACGGTTCCGATTGACTTCCGCCCGAACGAGCGGCGAGGGCTAGACTTGGACATGACACGTCCTCCCAAGCGATTGGGCTGGATGGGTTGGAGAGCACGGGGTCGGCAGGTGTAGGAGCCAGTACCGGCCCCGCGCTCGAAATTTCAGAAGCCGCGCAGCGACTTGGTGACGACTCGGCGGCCCGGCAGATCCCGCTGGATCTGCTCCTTGGCCCAGAAGACATCGGTACGGCACACCATGAAGCTGTAGGTGGTGCCTTCCGCCTTGACTTCCTGTTCCGCGTTGAAGGCGCAGGCGGGGTGCTGGCACATCATCTGCATCATGATCGATTCCCCTTTCCCGAGGAATACGGGCAGGCGGGGTCGGCGGCATAAGACCAGTACCGACCCCGCGCCACGATTTGTTGACGGCAACAGAGGGTTGCCAGGGCCGGGAGAGTAGGAGCCAGAAACGCTCCCGGACCAGATGGGATCAGGTCAGCGGACCGAAGGCCGCTTCGTGCGAAGACACCAGAGGCTCACACAGCACGGTGAGCGAAGAACCTCACTTGGCCGCCGAGGCACCAGCCTTCGGCTTCAGCGAGATGGCACGGAACGCGACGCCGTTACGCCCGTTGGTCGCCCACGGAATGGCCTCCAACTGCTCGACAGCGACGAGCTGTCCCACCGTCACGCCCGGCTTCTCTCCCGCCGTGGTGATGGTGATGATCTCGCCACCGGTCTCGTCGAGCACGAAGACCTGGGTGGACCACATGAGCCGGCCAGTGTTCTTCTCCGACCGCTGGTTGCCGTTCTGGTCGTTCTTCGGCTCCGGGTCCCTCGTCACCTGAACCTGCTTGCTCTGGGTGTCCACGTACAGCTTCACAACAAACCTCCTGTGTCTCGGGCCAGGTAGTGAGCTTGTCCCCGGTGGACTTTCTGCTCTTGGCCTATGCGGTAAAGACTCCCGGAAAGCGGGGGACAACCCATCCGATGGGCTGGACGACTATGGGACGTCTCAGCTACCTTGTAGTCGTCCTAAAGTCGTCCCTTGAGGAGTGTCCGATGCCGAACGACCGGCTACGCGATGCCATCCTGCGCAACGGCCTGACTCCCGTCGCCGTAGCGGAGCGGATCGGGGTCGACGCGAAGACCGTAGAACGGTGGATCACCCAGAATCGGACGCCGTACCCGCGTCATCGGCACGCCATCGCGGCGATGGTGCGCGAAGACGTCCCGTACCTCTGGCCGGAAGCGGTGACACCGGAACGGGCATCGAAAATCGGGCAGAGCGAAATGGTCCAGCTCTACTCCCGGCGATCCTCGGTGCCGAACGACCTGTGGCGACGACTGATCGAACGGGCCGAGCAGCGCATCGACGTACTGGCCTATGCCGGCCTATTCCTCGTGGAGCAGGACCCGATGCTTGTCGACGTCCTGCGTCAAAAGGGCCTTGACGGCGTAACGGTGAACATCCTGCTCGGTGATCCGACCAGCGCCGCGATCGAGCGAAGGAGCGTGGAGGAGGGTGCACCGGGCGTGATGGCCGCGAAGATCCGCCAGGTCCAGGGGTACTACAAGCGGCTTGAGGATGCGCCCGGGGTGAACGTGCTCTACCACGACACGACCCTCTACAACTCGATCTACCGCTTCGATGACGAGATGTTGGTCAACATGCACGTCCTCGGTTTCCCGGCGCCCCACGCGCCCGTCATGCACCTGCGCAAGCTCAACGGCGGCGACCTGTTCCGCACCTACTCCGACAGCTTTGACCGGATCTTGGGCGTCTCGAAGCGCCGGCCCGGCGACGAGGTGGCAGCCTAGAGACATGGCGAGAACCGAGCACTACCACGACCCGAACGCGCCGAAGGCCAACAGCATCGTCGTCGCCGTTTCCGTCTTCGTCCGGGACGAGCAGGCCCGGGTGCTGCTCATTCGGCGTACCGACAACGGCCTGTGGTCCCTGCCCGGTGGTGGCCAGGAGATCGGCGAAACGGTCGCCGAGACGGCAGCGCGGGAGACCCGCGAGGAGACCGGCATCAGTGTCGAGGTGGTCGGCATGGTCGGCGTCTACTCCGACCCCGGTCATGTCATCGAGTACTCAGACGGCGAGGTACGGCAACAGTTCTCGCTCTGCTTCCGCGCCGTACCGGTCAGCGGTACCCCGACCCCGAGCGACGAGTCACACGAAGTCCGGTGGGTTGCCCGCGACGAGCTGGCCGCACTCGATATCCACCCGTCGACCCTGCTCCGCATCACCCACGGCTACGAGAAACGCCCCGAGCCCTACATCGGCTGAGCGACGCTGCCCGCAAGCCGACGCTGAGTCCTTTGCACGGCGGCGACCATCTCCGGTTCCGCCCGACCGATGAACCGGGTCACCAGGTGCTCCGGCCCGTACCGCGACCGGATCTCCGCCAGCCGCTCCAACACCTCGAAGTCCTGGCCGTCCGGCCCGGTCGTCATGTCCGAGAAGCAGAGCCCGTCGGTCACTGCGGTTTCCTCCCGAGGGAACTCGGCGGCCAGGACCTCGCCGAGCCCACGCTCCTCGGCTTCCAGCCACGCGCAGGAGTGATGAGCCACCAGGGCGGCAATCCGTTCGTTGAACCGCTCACGGCGCAACCATCGCCCACCGTCGAGGGAGTGAAAACCGGTGTCGACCAGGTCCGGGCTGTAGCCCACATCATGCAGCCACGCCGACGCCACGAGCACCGCACGATCTTCGGCCGGGACCGCCGCGCTGATCCGGTCTGCCTTGGCGGCCACCGCCTGGACGTGACTCCACCGACGAGGTAACGGCGTCTCCAACAGGTGTCGCGCAACTTCCCGAGCGGTATCGACGAGGTCGGCCATCCCGCCAGGGTACGGAGCGACCCGGTTCCCGCACCATCCCGTGTCCAGTCACCGACGACCGAGGCGGCCGGCTGCCGGCGATGTGGTTCAAACTTTCTGTACGTCTTCAAGGCGGCCCTGAACGGGCCGCACGCGCCGCCGCCTGGGCGCGTGTCCGTCGCTCCGCTGGCGCTCCGACTCCGGCCACGCAACACGCCCGGCGGGCTGGCGCGGAGGGCGGGTAGCCCGGTGGGCCGCCGGATGACGACAGGCCGTCTCCCGGTGGGGTGGCGGGGCCGGCA
>NZ_JACGMO010000186.1:0-9291 GCF_015354745.1 Micromonospora sp. S-DT3-3-22 | reverse complement strand
TCGCCCTGGTGGCCTTCGGGCTGGCCGCGGCGGTTGTCGACCCGTACGGCCAGCCGGGGCTGCAACCCGAGCACCGTCGGCTGGTGGAGTGCGCCCGGCAGCCGGCGGCGGTGGGGCGGCCCGTGCGGGCGAGCCACGCCCGATGGTGCGCGACAGCGTCGCCGAGGTCGAGCAGGGCGTCACCGCCGCGACCTACCGGCCGGCCCGCCCGGTGGCGGTGCCCGCCGACGGCAGCGCCTACCGGGCCGTCATCGCCGTGCTGGACCTGCCGGTCCGCCTCGACCACGTGACCGTGCCGCTGCGGGCCGCCGAGGCGCACCTGCGGGCGACGGTCCGCAACACCTCCACGCACACCCTGCTGCCCGGCCCGGCGGCGGTGTTCCACGACGCCGACTTCGTCGCCACCACCCGCCTGCCGACCTGGGCGCCCGGCGAGGAGACCGAGGTGGCGCTCGGGGTGGACGACCGGGTCCGGGTGGAACGCGAGCTGACCCGGCGCTCCGACACCCGGGCCGCGCTCGGCTCCACCCGGCGGCGGGACGTGGAGTACCGGATCAGCGTGGCCAACCACACCCCGCGACCGGCGACGGTGGAGGTCCGCGACCAGCTGCCGGTCTCCCGCGACGAGGCGGTGACCGTCCGGGAGGCCACCGTCGTCCCGCCGCCGGACGAGCGCACCGAGCTGGGCGAGCTGACCTGGCGGCTGCGGCTCGGGCCGGGGGAGGGCGGCGACATCACCCTCGGATTCCGGGTCGAACTCGGCAAGGGCGTCGAGCTGGCCGGCTGGCGGGAGTGACCGCCGCTCAGCCGGCGGCGGTCACCGCCAGGGTGGCGACCGACGGGTGGGCGCGTCCCTCGGTGTCGTCGATCGCCACCGCCAACCCGCCGGTGGCCCCCGGCCCGGTGGGGGTGGACACCCGCAGGGCCGGGCCGCCGTCGACCCGGGCCACCGTCACGCCGTCGCGCACGGTGACCGTGACCCGGTGGGTGGCGGCCGGGTCCACGGTGGCCTCGGCGACCACCGTGCCGGCGCGCAGCACCGCCACCCGGCCGTGGGTCACCCGTACCGCGACCGTGGCGTCGCCGTTCACCCCGACCAGCAGGGTCACCGTGCCGCCGTCGGCGCGCAGGCCGCGCACCGTGGCGTCGGCCGTGTAACCGGTCCAGTCCGCGCTGGCGTACGCGAGCAGGGTGCCGTAGGCGCGGCGTGGGCTGTCGGCGGGGAACCGGCCACCGGTCAGCGGGGACAGCTCGGTCATCGGCTCGCCGTGCTGGTCACGCCAGTCCCAGGCGCGGGCGAACGGGTCGGTCACCACGGCGGGCACGGCCGTGCGCTCGACGACGGCGCTGACCAGTTCGGCGGTGGTGGTCCGGGCGTACACCTCGGCCCGCTCGACCTGCCCGTCGGCCGCCGACCGGCGGCTGCTCGGCTGCGGGGCGAGCGACTTGTTGGTCAGCGCGGCGACGAACCGCGCGGCGATCAGGTCGCGGCTGAACGCGGCCGCCTGCGGGTCGGTCGTCGCGTCCCCGATCTCGGAGAACGGGTACGCGAACAGTCGCGGCCGGGGCAGGCCGTGGGCGGTGAACGCGGCGAACATCGCGTCGAGGTCGGCGGTCAACCGCTGCCGGTAGGCGGCCAGGCTCTCCTGCGTGCCGGTGTCCGGCTCCCAGCGCCGGTGGGTCAGCGGGGAGCCGAGCCGCCCCGGCGCGGTCTGCACCCGGGTGTGCAGGTCGTGGGTGTGCGCCTGGAAGTCCCACCGGCCGGAGCGGCGCATCCGGTCGATCTCCGCCCAGCTCAGGTAGTACGGCCGGTGGGTGCCCACCTGCCCGGTGATCAGATAGGAGGCGGCCACCATCCGGTGCCGTTTCAGGATCGGGTCGGCGTACGCCCACAGCCCCCGGGTGCCGTCGTCGAAGGTGAGGTAGACCGACCGGGGCGGGACGCTGCCACCGCGCAGGTAGTCGACGTACTGGGCCGAGGAGATCGTCCGGTAGCCGGCGGTGCGCAGCGCGGTGAGCTGGGCGTCGAACGCCTCCGGGGTGACCACGTAGTGCTCCCGGCCGGTCGGCTCGGTCGCCGCCGGGTCGTCGCCGTGCGGCCGGATGTCGTGGTAGGCGACCACCACCGGAGCGGCCCGTTCCGGCAGCCGCCCGGCCGTCTCGGTGAAGCGGCGCAGGTCGGCGGGGTCGACCCGGGTGACCGGGGTGTCGTGCTGCCCGCTGACGTGGCGTCGCAGGTCGTCGAGATACCAGGACACGCCGAAGGGCGCCGCCACCACCAGCAGGGTGACCAGCGACAGCAGCCCGCCGAGCGCGCGCGGCCAGAGCCGGCTCACCGGAGCACCTCACCCCGGGTGAACACCACCGCGTAGAGCAGCACCAGCGCCGCCACCCCGGCGAGGGCGAGCGCCACCCGGGCCAGCCCGGCCAGCAACCGCCGCCCGGCGTTCACACCGTGCTCCGGGACCACACGCCACGCCGGATCGTCCCCACCGACCAGGGCAGCAGCCAGGACAGCACGGTCGCCGAGAGCACGCTCATCAGCGGCCGGTACGCCCAGCGCGGGTCGCCCGGGTTGTCCAGCCGGTAGGCCAGCCCCCACGCGGTGCCCTTGAGCAGCACCCCGCACAGGTAGAGCAGCGGCACCGCCCACCAGCCGCGCAGCGGCGCCCAGACCAGGTGGGAGAAGGCCATCGCCGGGGCCAGCGCCACCCACAGCGCGTGCCCGTAGTAGAGCGCGGCCGGGCCGGCGCCCCGCCGCCACATGAACGTGCCGGTGAAGAACAGGTTCCGCACGTAGCTCTTCTTCCAGCGGGTCTGCTGGCGCAGGAACGGCCGCAGCCGGGCCGGCACGGTGGTCCACACCTTCGCCGAACGGACGTAGCCGACCCGCCAGGCGCGCGGCGGATGGTCCTCGTCGCGGACGAACGGCGAGTCGGCGAAGCGCGCCTTGAGCCGGTCGCCGATCCAGCGTTGCCCCAGCACGTAGCCGGTGAGCTGCCGGTCGGTGGCGAACCGGAACTCGCCGCCGAGGAACCGGTCGGCCGCCCAGGCGGGCAGGTAGTTGAGCACCGCCTCCCGCCGGAACACCGCCAGCGGGCCGGAGACACAGGTGACCGCCCCGAACGACGCCTCGGCCGCCTTGGAAACCCGGAACTGGCCCTCGTACCAGACGTCCTGCACCCGGCTGAGCAGCGACTCGTCGGGGTTGAGCGCGCGGGCGTGGCCGCTGACCGCGCCGAGGTCCGGTCGACGCAGTAGCGCCTCGACGCAGCGTCCCACCGCGTCCGGGGCGAGCACGCAGTCGGAGTCGGTGAAGGCGAGCACCTCACCGGTGGCGTGCCGGGCGGCGTGCACCAGGGCCCGCTTCTTGCCGACGTTGCGGGGCAGGTGCAGCACGGTGACCGGGAGTTCGGCGGCGAGCCGGTCGAGCACCTCGGCGGTGCCGTCGGTGGAGCCGTCGTCGACCACGATCACCTGCAACGGGCGGTGCTCGCTGCCGGTCATCGACCGGACGCACGCCTCGATGCCGTCGGCCTCGTCCTTCACCGCCACCAGCAGGCTGACCGTCGGGGACGGCGGCAGCGGCGGGAACGCGGCGGCGTGCCGGGGCTGCGCCGGGGCCTCGGCGGGGTCGACGTACCGGGCGTAGGCCAGGTAGAACACGCCGACGGTGGCGGTGAGCACGGCGAAGCCGTAGAACGCCAGCAGCGGGGCGTACGGCAGTTGGGGCAGCTGGCGGGCCAGCAGCACGATCAGCGGGAGCAGCGCGAGCACGGTGAGCAGCCGACGCAGGCCGCGCCGGACCGGGGCGGTCACCGGCATCTCAGACGACCTCCCGCCGGGGCAGCCCGGCCAGCCGGTAGGTGGCGTCGAGCACCATCGGCTGCCCGCGCAGCCACGCCTCGTCCAGGCCGGACTGGCGGGTGTGCACGACCACCAGGTCCCACTCCCGGTCGGCCGGGTCGGCGACCCGGTGCAGGGTCTGGCCGTCGGGGGTGCGGACCGTGTCGACGAGGTCGTCGACGAAGCCGACCTGCGCGCCGGCCCGGACCAGCTCACCGATGATCTCCAGCGCCGGGGACTCCCGGACGTCGGCGACCCCCGGCTTGTAGGTCACCCCGGCGAGCAGCACCCGGGCCCCGAGCAGGGGACGGCCCGCCCCGGCGAGCAGCTCCCGGACCCGTTCGACGACCCGGCGGGGGCGGGCGGCGATCCCCCGCATCGCGGTCTCGATCAGGGGCGCCTCCCGGCGCTGGCCACGGACCTGCCAGAGCAGGTAGTGCGGGTCGCACGGGATGCAGTGCCCGCCCACCCCCGGGCCGGGCTGGAAGGCCATGAACCCGTACGGCTTGGTGTCCGCCCCGTCGATCACCTCGGTGACGTCCAGGTGCAGGTCCCGGCAGAGGTCGGCGAACTCGTTGGCCAGGGCGATGTTCACCGCCCGGAAGGTGTTCTCCAGCAGCTTGGTCATCTCGGCGGCCTCGGGCGAGCCGAGCCGGTGCACCAGCGGGGTGATCCGGGCCAGCGCGGCGGCGGCCCGCGCGGTGCAGTCCGGGGTGGTGCCGCCGACCACCCGGGGGGTGAGTTCCTGCCGGTGCCGGTCGTTGCCGGGGTCGACCCGTTCCGGGGCGAACGCCACGAAGACCTCCTGCCCGACCCGCAGGCCCCGGGCGGCCAGCGGCGCGACCAGCAGCTCGCGGGTGGTGCCGACGTAGCT
Organism: Micromonospora sp. S-DT3-3-22; assembly: GCF_015354745.1. NCBI lineage: Bacteria > Bacillati > Actinomycetota > Actinomycetes > Micromonosporales > Micromonosporaceae > Micromonospora > Micromonospora sp. S-DT3-3-22. The sequence continues at coordinate 4,571 of NZ_JACGMO010000186.1, read as the reverse complement.
GGTGGAGGTGAGCACGATGGTCTGGCCGGGGCGGGCGTGGGCGACCACCGCCGCGCAGGCCGCCCGCAGGGCGGTGAGGTCCGGCGCGAGATGCCGGTCCACCGGCGTCGGCACGCAGATCAGCACCGTGTCGGCGTCGGCGATCTCGCTGAGCGCGGTGGTGAGGCGCAGCGCCGGGTCGCTGGCCCGCAGCGTCTCGCGGAGCCGCTCCCGGTCGTCGTCGAGCAGGTCGGCCCGGCCGGCCCGGATGTCGTCGAGCCGGTCCGGGGAGATGTCCACCCCGGTCACCCGGGCGCCGCTGGCGACCAGGGCCAGGCTGGTCGGCAGGCCCACGTACCCGAGGCCCACCACGGCGGTGCGGGCCCCGGGGCTGGCGGCGACGGCGGCGGCCGGCTCCGGCAGGGTGGCGGGGGAGGCGGGCGCGCTGGTCGGGACGTCGGCCCGGGCGGCGGGCAGGAGCTGCGACATGGTCGGTGGCCCTCACGGAAGGTGAACGGGGATGACCCCAGAGTGCCGATCCGGCCGCCCCGCCGGCTGTCCGTCGAACAGCCGCCCGACAGCAGAAAGGCTACGGTGGGTCACTGTCCGTTCGGTCAGTTCTCGGCGTCGGGGCAGCCCGGACGCGTCGTTGTCGCCCCGGTGTCCTGACTCGCGGTGGTCCCACCCGGCTCATTCGCCCCGCCGGTCACAGTGCTGTCGGCGGCCGTCGTCGAGTAAGAATCATCACTGGCGGTGAGCCGCCGGGCGTGCTCCACGATCCCTGTGCCGGCGGGGTTCCACGGTCGTCCGCGGCGGGCCCGGGTCGCGCCCCGGGCCGGTGCCGAGTCGCCGGGCGGCCCCTCGGTCGCCGGTGGACCCGGTCCGCGAAGCCTTGCCGGTCACGGGTGCGGCGTGGCGGCACCGGGCGGACCGGACGACGTCGTCCGGTGGACATTCTCCCGTCACACCCGTCGATGGTCACCGACAGTGAGTCGGCCGTGTCGTCGTCGGGGCCGTCGCCGGGTGCCGGGACGACCGCCCGACTTTGTCGCCCGGGTGGGCTAGCCTCCGGTGTCTTCTTCCGTCGAGACGTGGGGTGTCCACATGGGATGGTCAGAGGTGTCGGGTGGCTACCAGGTCACTCTCCGCGACGGCGACGTCGTCGCCCGGAACGCCAAGGGGCGGGAACTGCGTTCCGTGCCGGCGTCCCTGCGCGACGATCCGACCGTGGTGGGGCTGCGGCAGCTCACCGAATGGCTGACCCGGCACGAGACCCAGTGCCGCACCGACATCGAACGCTGGATGGTGCGTTCGCTGCCGGTGCCGGTCGCGGTCCTGACCGAGGTGTGGCCGGACGAGGCGTGGCGCACCGCGCTCACCGACCTCGTCGTCGCGGTGCTCGACGACGAGGGCCGGCGCGACCCGGACGGCGTGGGCCTGCTCCGCGAGGTGGTCGACGGTCAGGTCGGTCTGGTCGACCTCGACGGCGACAGCGTCCGCCGCAGCGCCGACCGGGTCGTCATCCCCCACCCGGTCACCCTCGACGACCTCGACGACCTGCGGGAGTTCGCCGCCGAACTCCAGGTGCGACAGTCCGTCGACCAGCTCTTCCGGCAGACCTGGGTCCTGGGGGCGGACGTCGACGCGACGGCGACCCGCTACGGCGGCTACGCCGGCGGCCGGTACGACCAGCTCCGGCACCTGACCGCCCGGGCGACGTCGCTCGGCTACCCGGTACGCGGCGGCAACGCGGTGTGCCGGATCGTCGAGAACGGTGTCACCGTCGAGGCCCGCTCCTGGGTCGGCGCGGACGACCCGTACTACGAGACCGAGACCGGTGACCTCGTCTTCACCGACCGGCACGGCACCGCCCTGCCGCTGGGCGAGGTCGGCCCGGTGGCCTGGTCGGAGGGAACCCGGATGGCCGCCGCGCTGTACGCCGGCCGGGTCGTGGCAGCAGAGCAGGAGGAGGACCAGTGAGCGTCGACCCGACGGACCTGTTGGAGGCGGGCGCCGTACTGCCCGTCGGCACGGTGGTGGCCAAGGACGACACCAGCGACACCCTGACCGCCCGCCGCTACACCCACCCCGTCCTCGCCGGACGGACCGTGGTCCGGCTGGTCAGCGACGCGCTGGGCGAGGCCGAGGACCTGTCCATGGAGTTCCTGGGCTTCGCCCGGCCGCAGCGGGTGACCCCGGTCGGCGTGGTCCGCCAGCAGGCGCTCGGCTTCCCGGCCTGGGCGCTGGTCCACGACCCGGCCAACGGCCACCACGCGCTCGCCCTGGTCAAGGAGATCGAGCGGCTGGCCCGCACGGCGCGGTCCCGGGTCGGCCCGGCCAAGGACGGCTTCAACGCCCTCGGCGAGCGGCTGGCCCGGTCGGTGCCGCACTTCCTGCCGACGTTCTACGAGGAGGCCGGCCGGGCGTTCCTCGCCGCCGACAGCGTCACCCACGCGGCGACCATGTTCGGCAAGGCCCGCGACGCCGAACGCGCCTACGGCCTGACCATCGACGAGGACCGCCAGCACGCGGTGTTCCTGGAGTTCGCGCTGGCCGGGGCGTTGACCGCGAAGGCGCTCTCCGGCCACGCCCGGGACCTGGCGGCCCGGCGCACGCCCACCGACGCGTACGCGATGTTCCTGCGGCTGTGCGTGGAGCGCACCCTGGGCGGCCTGCCGCCGTACGCGGCGATGCACACCGACCTGCGCCGGCTGGCCCGCGCCGCGGGCCTCGACCCGGCCACCGAGGACGAGCGGGTGCTCGGCGAGCTGCTCGCCGCCCCGGCCCTGCACCGGGCCCCGGAGGCGTTCTGGACGGCCTACCGGCAGCCACTGGCCCGGCTCGCCGCAGCCGACCCGGCGCTGCGCGGCCGGCTGCTCGGGCTCACCCCCCGCAACTGCGGCGACGACGTCTGGCTGGCGGTGCTGGAGGAGGCCGACGCCACCCGCGCGCTGACCGGGCCGGCGGGCGACGTCCCCGCCGAGGCCGAGTCGCCCGACGGGCCCGCCGGCTGGCTGCGCCGCTTCGACGAGCACCGGGAACGCCGCTCCTGGCGGGTCCGCAAGCGGCACCCCGGGCTGCTCGCCCTGGTCGAGCGGATGGCGGGACGACTCAAGGCCGACGGGGTGCCGGTCGCGCTCTGCCGCGACCACGACGCCGTCGACCTCGACCTGCTCGACACCTGCCTGGCGCTGGGGGTGCCCGTCGCGGAGCCGACCGGCGACGCCCGGCACCGGCTGGACAACTGGTTGTCCGACGACACCGACGGCCGGCGTGACCTGGTCGCCGTCGCCGCCGACCCCCGGTTCCTGCCGATGCTGGTCGAGGGCGTCGAACGGCGGCTGCGCACCGGCGGGCGGGACCTGCGCGACCCGACGCCCCGGGTACGGGAGATCGTCGCGGTGCCCGGCCTGCGGACCGCCCTGCGGCGCTGGCTGGACACCCTCGCCGACGCCGTCGGGCGGCAGGGGCTGCCGGCGCTCGACCAGCACCTCGACCGGGTCGGCACGGTCGCCTGCCCGACCGGCTTCGCGGTCAACCCCGACGCGGTACGGCGGCTCGTCGACCACGACCTCGGCCCGGTCCTCGGCCGTACGCTGCGCTCCGGCCTGCTCGACGAGTACGGCTGGCCCGCCCTGGACACCGCCGCCGAACGGCTCGGCGAGTCGGGGGCGGACGTCCAGCTCACCGGTCAGTGGCCCTACCTGCTGCTGCTCACCGGCGACCTGGTGGCGGTCATCGGGCCGGACGGGGTGGAACAGGAACACCTGATGCGGATCCCGGCCGGGGAGAACCGGTACCGCTGGCGGCTGGTGCTGCGCCACGTCGACGGGCAGCTGCTGGTCTGCTGGGACCGGGGCCGGGACCGGGCCGCCTACTGGAGCGGCACCCCGGACGACATCTTCACCCTGGCCGACGACGCCTTCACCACCTACCCGCAGCTGTCGTTGCCGCTGCCCGGCGGCGGGCGCACCCTGGGCCGGCGTCCGTTGCGCGTCGGCGACCGGGCCGAGCGGACCGGCGGCCGGGTGATCAGCGACGGCGACACCTACTGGGTGCGCGCCGCCGACCACCCGTTGGGCTGGCGCGAGTACGACCCCGCGACGGGCGAGGCCGGCCGGTTCTCCCGGCCGACGTTCTTCGAGGACGGCACCGTCGACGGTCGACCCCTCGACGCCGAGGCGTCCTGGCTGCGCCCCACCCGGTCGTCCGACAGCCCGCTGGGCCGCGCCGACGGGCTGGCCGGCTGGCGGGTCCGCCGCGCGGCGGACGGCGGCTGGTCCGGCGAGGCCGTGAACGGGCTGTCGTTCGTCCTGCCGGCGGGTGCCGCCGACGGCAGGCTCGCGGCGGCGGTGCGGTTCCCCGGCGCGGACACCACGTTCGGGCTGCTGCGCCGTGGCCGGGGCACCGGCGGCGAGCTGCTGATCTGCGCCGAGGACGGCTTCGTGCTCGGGCGCTACCCGTCCGGCGACGAGCGGTCCGCCTTCGCGGCCGGCAGCCGGCTGGTGCCGCCGGCGGAGTACTGGCACTTCCTGCGGCCCCGCGACGAGGCCGGCTCGGCGGCGCTGCGCGCCGTCACCGACGCGCAGGCC
>NZ_JACGMO010000185.1:0-9334 GCF_015354745.1 Micromonospora sp. S-DT3-3-22 | reverse complement strand
TGGCCACCCCGTTGGAGGTGTGCGAGCAGCGCGACCGCAAGGGATGGCCGCCCTGCGGGCCGTCACCGGGGGCGGGGGTGGCCCAGGAGCCGGCCGGCCCGGCGGGCGGGTTCTGCGCGCAGCCGGTCAGCCCGAGGGCGGCGGCGAATCCGAGACCGAGGACGGAACGACGGGGAATCGACACGGCAGCGATCATCGCATCCGAACCCGTCCGCCGGGGTACGGCACGTCCGGGTGCCATCCGTCGCCTCCGCCTCAACGCGACGGGGGCCGGGTGAGGGCGTAGCCGTCGGCGCGGCGGGCCACCAGGCCCAACTCCTCCAGCAGGGCGAGTTTGCGTAACGCCGTCCGGACCGGAACGCCGGCCCGGGCGGCGAGCACGTCCGCGCCGACCGTGCCGCGTCGGGGCATCGACTCACGCAGCATGGTCGCCTCGTCGTCGAGGACGTCGGTCGGGCGGGCCGCACCCCGGGCGGGCGGCGCCAGGTCGACCCCGATCCGACCCACCTCCTCCAGCACGTGCGCGAGGCCGGTGACGAGCCGGGTGTCCCCGTACTCGCGGAGCAGCTCGTGTGCGCCGACGGACAGCGCCGAGGTGACCGGGCCGGGCACCACCATCGAGGGTCGTCGGAGGGCGATCGCCCGGTGCAGGGTCTGGGCCGCGCCGCTGCGTGCCGCCGCCTCGACCAGCACGCTGCCCCGGGTCCCGGCGGCGATCACCCGGTTGCGGACCAGGAAGCGGGGACGAAGCGGCTCCGCGCCCGGCAGCCACTCGCTGATCAGCAGGCCGGTCTCGGCGATCCGGTCGAAGAGCGCGGAGTTGCCCATCGGGTAGGGACGGTCCACCCCACAGGCCAGCACCGCCACCGTCACCCCACCGGCGTTCAACGCGCCCCGGTGGGCGGCGGCGTCGATGCCGAACGCGCCACCGGAGACCACCGTCCACTCCCGGTCGGCCAGGCCGTACCCGAGTTCGGTGGCGACGTGCACGCCGTACCCGGTGGCGGCCCGTGCGCCGACCACCGCGACCGAGCGGTCCAGCACCTCGGCCAGCGGCCACCCGCCGCGTACCCACAGGCACAGCGGTGGGGCGGTCTCCCGGTCGACCTTCCGGCTCGCCCCGGGCAGTTCGAGCCGTTCCAGGTCACCCAGCGGGGCGGGCCACTCGTCGTCGGCCGGACAGACGATCCGCGCGCCGAGCCGGTCGGTGAGCGCCACCGCCTCGGCCGCCACCGCGCGGGGGTCGCCGGCGTCCAGCCGGGCCGCCACCGTCGCCCGCAACGCGTCGCCGGGCGCACCACCGTCGAGCAGCAGCTTCAGGGCGGCCACCGCACCCAGCCGACCCACCAGCTGGTACACCGACCGGGTGCCCGGCTCGGCCAGCCAGGTGAGCGCCACCCGGGCGTGCAGATCCTCGATGCTGGTCACGCTTCCTCCCCCGTTCTGAGGCCGATGGCCTCCCGGACGTCGTCACGGTCAGGCCGGGTCCGGCCGTCGAGGTCGGCGATCGTCCAGGCGAGCCGGATGATCCGGTCGAAGCCCCGGGCCGAGAGCGAACCCCGGTCGAGTCGACCGCGTAACTCGGCGGTGGCCCCGGCGGCGAGCCGCCACGGTGGGCGGCGCAGCAGCGGACCGGGCACCTCCGCGTTGAGCCGGTGCCCGACGGCGGCCCACCGCTCGGCGGCAGCCCCGCGCGCCGCCACCACCCGGGCGGCGACCGCCGCCGACGGCTCACCGTCCGGGTCGGTGCCCATCAATTCGGCCGCCCGCACCGGCAGCACCCTGACCTGTACGTCGATCCGGTCGAGCAGGGGACCGGAGAGCCGGCCGAGGTACCGCCGGCGGGCCAGCGGGCTGCACTCGCAGAGCGTGTCGCCCCCGGGCCGGGCGCAGGGGCAGGGATTGGCGGCCAGCACCAACTGGACCCTGGCCGGGTACCGGGTGCCGCCCCGCGCCCGGGTCAGGTGCACCTGCCCGCTCTCCAGCGGTTGGCGCAACGCCTCCAGGGCGGCCTTGCTGAACTCGGCGGCCTCGTCGAGGAAGAGCACGCCCCGGTGCGCCAGCGACACCGCTCCCGGCCGGGCCAGTCCCGAGCCGCCGCCGACGAGGGACGCCACGGTGGCCGAGTGGTGCGGTGCCTGGAACGGTGGACGGCGCAGCAGCCGGCCGTCCGGCGGCAGGATGCCGGCGATCGAGTGCAGCGCGGTCACCTCCAGCGCGGCGGCGTCGTCGAGTTCCGGCAGGATCGACGGCAACCGTTCGGCGAGCATCGTCTTGCCGGCACCGGGTGGCCCCAGCAGGGAGAGGTGGTGTCCGCCGGCCGCCGCCACCTCCACCGCGCGTCGGCCCAGGCCCTGCCCGGCGACGTCGGCGAGATCCGGCCCGGCCGCCGCCTCGACGGGGACGGGGGGCGGTGGTTCGAGCAGGGGCGTCCCGTCCCGGATGAACGCCACCAGCCGGTGCAGGGTGTCGACGGCGCGGACCCGCACCCCGGGGATCACCGCCGCCTCCGCCGCGTTCCCCACCGGTACGACCACCCGGTCCAGCCCGGCGCGTACGGCGGCGGTGACCATCGGCAGTACGCCACGGACCGGGCGGACCGTCCCGTCGAGCCCCAGCTCACCGAGCACCACCACCCCCTCCACCGGCAGCAGCGGCAGTTCACCGGCGGCACCGAGCAGGGCGACCGCGATGGCCAGGTCGAAGGCCGAGCCGTACTTGGGCAGCGTGGCGGGCAGCAGGTTGAGGGTGATCCGGCGGTTGGGCCAGCGCTGCCCCGAGTTGACCACGGCCGCGCGGACCCGGTCCCGCGCCTCGTGCAGGGCGGTGTCCGGCAGCCCGGAGATGACCACCGCCGGCAGGCCGGGGGAGAGGTCCGCCTCGACCTCGACCAGGTGGCCGGTGACGCCGACCAACCCCACCCCGAGCACCTTGGCGTAGCTCACCGCGCCACCCCTGCCCGGACCCGCCCGCCGGACCACCGGTTCTCGTGCCGGCACCCGCCGGCCATCAGAAGGCGCCCTTGAGATGCTCGACCCGGGCCGGCCCGGCCGGAGGCAGCCGGACCGACAGCACGTCGAAGCGGACCTCGTCGGCGGTGGTCCCGGTCTCGGCCAACCAGCGGACGGCGAGCCCGCGCAACCGTCGGGCCTTGGCCGGGACGACCGCCTCGGCGGGACTGCCGTAGGTGTCCCCCCGGCGGGTCTTCACCTCGCAGAAGGCGAGGACCGGGCCGTCCCAGGCGATGACGTCGATCTCGCCCTCGCGGCAGCGCCAGTTGCGGGCCACCGGGCGCAGCCCGGCCCCGATCAGATGGCGTACGGCGCACCGCTCGCCGTACGCGCCGATCGCCTGGTTCCGGTTGGTCATGCCCGTCAGGGTCCGGGTGGGGGCGGGCGGGACGCGACCCCCGTGGCCCCGGCTGTGGACAACCCGGGGGGCTGTGGACGAGCGGACGATCAGGGCCCCGACGTGCTATGGACACCCGGATACGCCCTGCTCCGGGCGGGGTCGACCACCGGGGATGATCCGCCCGATCGGTCCTGTCGAGCGGTCCGACCTGCGAATGGCGTCGGACGGGTCGGTCGCATACGGTGCCGGACGTGGACGCACGACGGAGCTACCCCGAAGATCAGGAGTCGCGCTGGTACCCGGCCGGCCGGGACCGCGCGTACGACGACCCGGACTGGCGGACGGCGAGCGGGGTGCGCCGGTACGACGAGTTGCGGACACCCGACCAGCGGGCTGCCGAGGAGGGCCGGTACGCGGACGCGAACCGTCTCGATCCGGGGCGCTTCGACGCGGCCGACCCGTTGGGTGACGGCGGGGGCGACTCCGCCGGATACCGGCCGACCCGGCTCCGTCGGGACGAACCGGAGGTCTCCGGCGAACTCCCCACCGACCGGGTGGGCCGACGGGCCGCCCGGGAGGCCGGCGCCGGCGATTCCGGTCCGCTCGGGGACACCGGCGCGGGGTCGCTCGGCGGGTCCGCCCGGGGCATCGGCGACACCGGCACCGGCCGGCTGGCCGACAGCGGGCTGGGGCGGAGTGTGGGTGACACCGGCACCGGCCGGCTGGCCGACAGCGGGCTGGGGCGGAGTGTGGGTGACACCGGCACCGGCCGGCTGGGTGACACCGGGAGCGGCCCGCTCGGCGTGGCCCGTTCGAGCGGCGACACCGGCGCGGGCTCGCTCGGGGGCCTCCCGGTACGGGGTGCCGGTGACACCGGGGCCGGCCTGCTGAGCGACACCGGGGCGGGCCGGGGCGTCGGCGACCCGGGCGCCGGCCGGTCGGGCGGCGCCGGTCGGCTCGGTGCGGCTGACGGCGGCACCGGTCGGTTCGCCGCCGACTCCGGCGTGCTGGGGGTCAGCGGGGTCGGTCCGCTGGCCGGCTCCGAGCCGGGGCGGCCGGCGGCGCTGGGCAACTATCCGATCGTCGAACCCAACCGGCCGGCCGAACCCTCCCCGCTGGAGGTGCCGACCGGCCCGATGGCGCCGGTCGTGCCCCGTCCGGACGGCGTGGCCGGCCCCGACGGGGCGTACCGGACGGGTGGGCCGGCCTCCGACGGCGTCTACCGCACCCGGCGGCCGGCGCTGGCGGCGCTGCTGGGTCTGTCGGTGCTGGTCTTCGAGATTCCGGCGCTGCGGGTGCTGCTGCACGGCCTGACCGGCGATCCGGTCCCGGTGTCGCACGTCGTCGTGGGCATCTTCCTGGTGGTCGGGCTGCCGATCTTCGCCGGTGGCCTGTACGGGCTGCGTGCCGGCGGGCTGGCGATGGCCGATGGCGACCGGGGCTGGCTGCGCCCGCCGACCGCCTACCTCACCATCGGGCTGGTCCTCTTCGTCGCCGCCGCCCTGGCCGCCCGCTGACCCGCCCACCAGCCGGCTGCGTCGAGGGTGACGCCTCCCGCATCCCGGGCCGCCCTTCCATCGGAGGGGAGCCCGGGGCCGGGTGGCGGGGTGGGGGCGTACACTGGGCTCTTGGCGACCGCCTTGCGCGGTCGACCTCGCGTGCCCTCCCCACGTCTCGTCGTGGGGCGACGGCCTCCCTGGTCCCGATCCCGTCGGGCCCACCATGGCCGGCGACCAGGCGCCAGGACGCCCGGCCACCGGTCGGGCGGAACAACCAGGGATCTTGAGGAGTACCCCACCATGGCCGTCGTGACCATGCGTCAGCTGCTGGAGAGCGGTGTCCACTTCGGGCACCAGACCCGGCGCTGGAACCCGAAGATGAAGCGCTTCATCATGACCGAGCGCAACGGCATCTACATCATCGACCTGCGCCAGACCCTCGACTACATCGAGAAGGCGTACGACTTCGTGCGCAACACGGTGGCCGAGGGCGGCAGCATCCTGTTCGTCGGCACCAAGAAGCAGGCTCAGGAGGCCATCTCCGAGCAGGCGACCCGGGTCGGTCAGCCGTACGTCAACCACCGCTGGCTCGGTGGCATGCTGACCAACTTCCAGACGGTGTACAAGCGGCTCCAGCGGATGAAGGAGCTGGAGGCGCTGGGTGACCTGACCGGCACCGCCGCCGGCTACACCAAGAAGGAGACCCTCCAGCTGTTCCGTGAGAAGACCAAGCTCACCAAGACCCTCGGTGGTCTGCGGGACATGCAGAAGCTCCCGGCCGCGGTCTGGATCGTCGACACCAAGAAGGAGCACATCGCCGTCGACGAGGCCCGCAAGCTGGGCATCCCGGTGATCGCGGTGCTGGACACCAACTGCGACCCGGACGAGGTCGACTTCCCGATCCCGGGCAACGACGACGCGATCCGCTCCGCCGAGCTGCTGACCAAGGTCGTGGCCGCCGCCGTCGCCGACGGTCTGATCGCCCGTTCCGGCCGGCGTCGCGGTGGCGACGAGAAGCCGGAGGCGGGTCAGGTCGGCAGCGACGAGCCGCTGGCCGAGTGGGAGCGCGAGCTGCTGGAGCCGAAGAAGGCCGACGAGCAGCCGGCGGCCGACGCGCAGCAGCCGGCCGAGCAGCCGGCCACCGCCGCCGCCGAGTGACCGCACCGTCGCGTCCCGCCGCCCGGACGACCGGGCGGCGGGGTGCGACGGTCCCTGCCGGGCACGTCCGGCTCCGTTCCGGGTAACCGGCACCCCAGACCACCCACCGCAGTCTCAACACCGAAGAGAGAGTCATGTCCAACTTCACCGCCGCGGACGTCAAGAAGCTCCGCGACCTCACCGGCGCCGGCATGATGGACTGCAAGAAGGCGCTCACCGAGGCGGAGGGCGACTTCGACAAGGCCGTCGAGATCCTGCGCGTCAAGGGCGCGAAGGACGTCGGCAAGCGGGCCGGCCGGACCGCCGCCAACGGCCTCGTCGCGCACTCGGGCAAGGCGCTGCTGGAGCTCAACTGCGAGACCGACTTCGTGGCCAAGACCGACGCCTTCGTCGCCCTGGCGCAGCAGCTGGTCGAGCACGGTGAGCGCAGCGGCGTCGGCACCGCCGAGGAACTGCTCGCCACCGAGCTGGACGGCAAGACCGTCGCCGACCTGGTCCAGGAGCAGTCCGCCAAGATCGGCGAGAAGCTGGTGCTGAACCGCTTCGCCAAGCTCGACGGCACCGTCGCGGTCTACCTGCACCGCAAGAGCCAGGACCTGCCGCCGGCCGTCGGCGTGCTGGTGGAGTACACCGGCAAGACCGACGAGGCCGCCGACGCCGACGCCCGGGGCACCGCGATGCAGATCGCCGCGATGCGTCCGAAGTACGTCACCCGGGACGAGGTGCCGGCCGACGTCGTCGAGTCCGAGCGGCGCATCGCCGAGCAGACCGCCCGCGAGGAGAACAAGCCCGAGGCGGCCCTGCCGAAGATCGTCGAGGGTCGGGTGAACGCCTTCTTCAAGGACTACGTCCTGATCGAGCAGGCGTCGGTCGCCGACAACAAGAAGACCGTCAAGCAGGTGCTGGCCGAGGCCGGCATCGAGGTGACCCGCTTCGTACGGTTCGAGGTCGGCCAGGCCTGAGCCGCCCACGGACCGGGCGCGGACACCGCGCCCGGACGGGCACGCAACGTCGACGAGGAGGCCGCCGGTGTACGTGACAGGCACCGCGGCCTCCTCGTCACATAGGGTCGGCAACGGGCAGGTACGCGGTGACGCGGCGCGGTCGACGTGCGCGCGGGAAGGGCGGGGCGGATGACACAGGTTGTGAACGACCGGAGCCTGGAGGCGGACGACCCGACGGCGCCGCCGCCCGGCCGCGCCCGCCGAGTGGTGCTGAAGCTCTCCGGCGAGGTGTTCGGCGGTGGGGCGATCGGTGTCGACCCGGACGTCGTGCAGGCCATCGCCCGGCAGATCGCCACCGTCGTGCGGCGTGGTGTGCAGGTCTCCGTGGTGGTCGGCGGCGGCAACTTCTTCCGGGGCGCGGAGTTGCAGAAGCGCGGCATGGACCGGGCCCGCGCCGACTACATGGGCATGCTGGGCACCGTGATGAACTGCCTGGCGTTGCAGGACTTCCTGGAGAAGGAGGGCATCGAGACGCGCGTGCAGAGCGCGATCACGATGGCCCAGGTCGCCGAGCCGTACATTCCGCTGCGGGCGATCCGGCACCTGGAGAAGGGTCGGGTGGTGATCTTCGGGGCCGGTGCCGGGATGCCGTACTTCTCCACCGACACGGTGGCCGCCCAGCGGGCCCTGGAGATCCGCGCCGACGTGGTGCTGATGAGCAAGAACGGCGTGGACGGCGTCTACAGCGCCGACCCCCGGATCGACCCGGACGCCAGCAAGTTCGACTCGATCACCTTCTCCGAGGTGTTGCAACGCAACCTGCGGGTGGCCGACGCCGCGGCGTTCAGCCTCTGCATGGAGAACGGGCTGCCGATGCTGGTCTTCGGCGCCCAGGGCGAGGACACGATCATCCGGGCCGTCGGCGGCGACAAGATCGGTACGCTGATCACCGCCTGACCGATCCCGCCGGCCACCGACAGCGGTCCTCCGCACCAGAGCAGCAGATCAGCCCACGACGAGCAACAGAAGGAGGCGAGGAGACCGGTGATCGACGACACCCTCCTCGAGGCCGAGGAGAAGATGGAGCGTGCGGTCGAGCACGCCAAGGAGGAGTTCGGCGCCATCCGTACCGGTCGCGCCAACGCCGCCATGTTCTCCAAGGTCGTCATCGACTACTACGGCACGCCCACCCCGCTGCCCCAGATGGCGTCCATCGGGGTGCCCGAGCCGCGCATGGTCATCATCAAGCCGTACGACAACTCGCAGATCAACGCCATGGAGAAGGCGATCCGCGACTCGGACCTCGGGGTGAACCCGAACAACGAGGGCAACCAGCTGCGCATCCTGCTCCCGCAGATGACCGAGGAGCGCCGCCGCGAGATGATCAAGGTGGCCCGGCACAAGGGCGAGGAAGCCAAGGTGGCGGTCCGCAACGTCCGCCGCAAGGGCAAGGAAGAGCTGGACCGGCTGGTCAAGGACGGCGAGGTCGGCGAGGACGACGGCCGCCGCGCCGAGAAGGAACTCGACGACCTGACCCAGCGTTACGTCGCCACCGTCGACGAGCTGGTCAAGCACAAGGAGTCGGAGCTGCTCGAGGTCTGACCTCCCGGCTGCCACGGCACCGGCGCGGCACCGCCTGACGGCGGCGTCGCGCCGGTGCCGTCGTCGTGGAGGGCCCCGGCCGGCGGGGGCACCGCGAGGAACCCACCGCCTCCGTGCCGTGACGGACCGGCGGGACGGCGGGACCGACGGGGCGGGGCGGCACGACGCCACCGCTGGCCCGCCGGGCCCGGCGTCCACCGTGCCCGGCCGGCCCGTGCAGTAGGCTCGGCACGATTCCCGGCCACCGGGCGGTGAACGGCGGGGATCGATCGGCCGTCGGGCCGGTCAACCGACGTTGTCACGCGGGTAGGGGATGGTTGTGGTCTTGCGTCATGTGGTGGCACTCGTACCGTCGTCCGGTACGTGATGTCCCCCCTCGACCCCTACAGCGGCACCGGGCCCCGTGGCTGGGAGCGGTCCGACCGTCCTCCGGCGCTGCCCTGGCCGGACCGGGAGGTCGAACCGTGGTCCCCCCGGCAGTCGGGCACCGAACTGTCAGCGGTGCCGCAGGCCCCGCCCCGGCCGCCCGTGCGCCGGCACGACGAGTCGCCTGACGGTCCGTACGACCCGCCGGTGGCCGGCCGGCCGTTCGCCGACGACGACGCCCCGACCTCGCAGCTGCCCCCGGTCCGCGATGACGACGCCCCGACCGCCCAGCTGACGCCGGTCCGCGACGACGACGCGCCGACCTCGTCGTTCGCCCCGGTCCGCGACGACGTCGCCGCCCGGCCGCAGGTCGACACCGACCCGCCGGAGCCACCGCCCGGCCGGCGGTCCCCG
>NZ_JACGMO010000184.1:0-9528 GCF_015354745.1 Micromonospora sp. S-DT3-3-22 | reverse complement strand
CGACCGCCCGCCGCCGCCCGGTGCCGGGGCCGGACGCCGACCGGGGCCGGGCCGCCAGCAGGACGACGAGCAGCAACGCGGCCGCCACCGCAGCACCGGCCAGCAGGTCACCCGGCCGGTCCGCGAGCAGCGTCAGCCCGACGAGCGCGTACGCCCACAGACCCGTCACCACCCGCAGCCCCGACACGCCCGCCAGCCTAGGACCCGCTGTCACGTCGGACCGCCGCGACGGCGTCGGCCACCGTCCCCGGCCGGTCGACGTGCAGCAGGTGCCGGGCGTCCCGGAACACCTCCTGCCGGCCAGCGGGGAAGCTCGCCGCCAACGCCGCGTGTCCCGCCCGCCAGGCCGCCCGGCCGGCCGGGGTGGGCACGTCGCCGAGCGCGGTCAACACCCGCACCGGCAACGTCGGTGCTGCGGTCACCGCCCGCAACGCCACCAGCTCCGCCGCCACCGCCGGGTACGCCAGCCACTGCACCAACGCCCCGACCAGCACCGCCCCGCGGCCGTACGCCGCCGCCTGAGCCGGGTCGGGCGGCCGGACGCTCATCCGGCGCACCGCCCGACGCCACGCCCCCGGGCCGCACCGGCGGGCCAGACCGGACCGGTCGAGCGCCCCGGCCAGCACCGGCTCCCCGGCCGCCACCGTGCCGGCCGTCCACGCCGACCACCACCGCCACCGGGCCGCCCCGGCCGGGTCCACCAGGCTCGGGTCCACCAGCACCAGGCCGGCGAGCCGCCCCGGATGCCGCCGGGCGTACGCCTCGGCGGGCAACGCCGCCGCCGAGTGCGCCACCAGCACCGGCCGGTCCAGCCCGGTCACGGCCGCGTCGAGGCGGGCCAGTTCGGCGGTGAGGGTGGGCACCCGGGCGTCGTCCGGCCGGTCCAGCCGGCGCACCCGGTACCCGGCGGCGGTCAGCGACGGCACCAGCAGGTCCCAGGTCGCCGCCCCCTCCCCCATCCCCGGGCAGAGCAGCACCCCCGGCCCGCCGGCCCGCGCCGCCGGGTCGCCGGTGGGCGGGCCGGTCACCGGGGACGCTCCGGGCCGGGGCCCCGGCGGGCGACGGCGGCGGTGAGCAGCAGCCAGCCGGACAGCCCGGTGAGCTGGACCCGCTGCCACAGGCCCAGCCCCCACTCGGGGTGCAGCGTGGCGACCAGCGTCCCGACCGTGCCGACCGCCAGCACCACCGCCACCGCCAGCCCCACCCGGCGGCGGGCCGGGCCGCGCAGCACGGCGAGGACCGCCACCAGGCTGAGCAGCGCGCCGGCCACCGCCACCGAGGAGGTGACCGTGTGCGCCTGGTGCCGCCAGGACAACTCCCCCAGCTCCTCCAGCCGGGCGCAGCGGGCATCGATCGAGGGGGCGCAGTCCATCGAGGTCCAGCCGCCGTCGACGGCGGTGGCCACGCCGAACACCAGCAGCCCCCACCAGGCCGGCCGGGGCACCTCCCGGGCCACCCGGGCCAGCAGCAGCCCGGCCACCGTCGCGCACAGCCCGGTCGTCACGTCGCCGAGCTGGAAGACCAGGTGGTACGGCTGGTCCCGGGCGGCCAGCTCGCTCAGGTAGCTCTGCACCGGCCGCAGCCCCGGGTTGAACACCGGGGCGAGCAGCCAGGAGGCGTAACAGACCGCCGCCAGCGCCAGCGCCACCGCCGCCCCGGTCCGGGCGGCCCGGCGTCCGTCGCCCCCACGGCGGGCCGGCGGGTCCGGGGCGCGGTGCGGGCGGGGGCGGTTCACGACGACTCGCGGACCATCGGGAACGGCAGCGTCTCCCGGATGGACCGGCCGGTCAGCAGCATCACCAACCGGTCCACGCCCAGCCCCAGACCGCCGGTCGGCGGCATCGCGTACTCCAGCGCGGTGAGGAAGTCCTCGTCCAGCTCCATCGCCTCCGGGTCACCGCCGGCCGCCTTCAGCGACTGGGCGGTCAACCGCCGCCGCTGCTCGGTCGGGTCGACCAGCTCCGAGTACGCGGTGCCCAGCTCCATCCCGAACGCCACCAGGTCCCACCGCTCGGCCAGCCGGGGGTCGGCCCGGTGCTGGCGGGTCAACGGGGAGACGTCGGTCGGGAAGTCCAGGTAGAACGTGGGCACGTCGGTACGCGCCTCGACCAGCCGCTCGTACAGCTCCAGCAGCAGCTCGGCGCGCTGCCACCCCGGGTCGTACGGCACCCGGGCCGCATCGGCGCGGCGGCGCAGGGCGGCGGTGTCGGTGTCGACGGTCACCTCCTCGCCGAGCGCCTCGGAAACCGCCTCGTGCACCGTACGCACCGGCCAGGGCCCGCCGATGTCCACCAGTTCACCGGTGCCCGGTCGACGGGCCAGTGGAGCCCCGTGCACCGCCACCGCCGCCGCGACGATCAGCTCCCGGGCCAGCTCCCGCATGTCGTGGTAGTCGGCGTACGCCTGGTACGCCTCCAGCACGGTGAACTCCGGGTTGTGGCTGAAGTCGACGCCCTCGTTGCGGAACACCCGGCCCAGCTCGTACACCCGCTCGACGCCGCCCACGGCGAGCCGCTTCAGATACAGCTCGGGGGCGATCCGCAGGGTCAACCGCAGGTCGTAGGCGTTGCTGTGGGTGACGAACGGGCGGGCGTTGGCACCCCCGTGCACCCGTTGCAGGATCGGCGTCTCCACCTCCAGGAAGTCCCGGGACACCAGGGTCCGCCGCAGGCTGGTGAGGGTGGCGCTGCGGGCCCGCAGCAGCTCCCGGGCCTGCGGGCTGGTCGCCAGGTCCAGGTAGCGGCGGCGGACCCGCGCCTCCGGGTCGGCCAGGCCGTGGTGCTTGTCCGGCAGCGGACGCAGGCACTTGGCGGTGAGCCGCCAGTCGGCCACCCGGACGGACACCTCGCCGCGCCGGGTGGCGTACACCTCGCCGGTCGCGCCGACGTGGTCGCCGATGTCGACGGTGGACCGCCACCGGTCCAGCTCCTTCTCCAGCACCAGTTGCAGGTCACCGCTGCCGTCGCGGACGGTGACGAAGCAGATCCGGCCGTGGTCGCGGACCAGCAGCACCCGCCCGGCCACCGAGACGGTCTCCCCGGTGCCGGTGTCCGGGGCCAGCCCGGCGTGCCGGGCCCGCACCGCCGCGCACCCGTCGGTACGCGGCCACCCCACCGGGTACGCCTCGACGCCCTGCGCCCGCAGCCGGTCCAGCTTCGCCCGCCGGACCCGCACCTGCTCGGGAAGCTGCTCGTGCGCCGGCTCCGGGCTGACCGCGTGCACGGTGGCCGCGTCCGGCGGCACGAACCCCACCCCGCCACCGGCCGGCGGCGCACCGTACAGCGGGGACGGCCGGCCGCCGGGCAACGCCACGAAGCCTTCCGCGACGGCGGCGGCCAACCCGACCCGGGCCAGTTCCCGCCGCTCGCCGAAGCACAGGTAGCGGGGCGTCCAGTGCGGCTGGTACTTGGCGTTGGACAGGTACAGCGACTCCAACTGCCACCAGCGGGAGAAGAACAGCAGCGTACGCCGCCACAGCCGGATCACCGGGCCGGCGCCGATCCGGGCACCCTGCTCGAACACCGACCGGAACACGGCGAAGTTCAGCGACACCCGCTCGACGCCCAGCCGGGGGGCCGCGCCGAGCAGCGCGGCCACCATGAACTCGGTGACCCCGTTCTCGGCGGTGCGGTCCCGGCGCATCAGGTCCAGCGACAGCCCGTTGCCGCCCCACGGGCTCAGCGACAGCAGCGCCCGTACCCGGCCGGTGCCGTCGCGGGCCTCGACCAGCACGCAGTCACCGTCGGCCGGGTCGCCGAGCCGGCCCAGCGCCATCGAGAAGCCGCGTTCGTGCTCGGTGTCCCGCCAGCGGGTGGCCAGGGCGGCGAGGTCGGCCAGTTCGTCCGGCGGGATGTCGGCGTGCCGGCGGACCCCGGCGGTGTAGCCGGCCCGCTCGACCCGGTGGACCGCCTGCCGGACCGGGCGCATGTCCCGCCCGCCCAGGTCGAACTCCCGGGCCAGCAGGATCGCCTCGTCGCCCAGTTGCAGCACCTTCAGCCCGTGCCGGTGGTAGGCGCGCGCGCCGGCCTCGCTGGCCCCCATCACCGCCGGGGTCCAGGCGTACTCCCGGGCCTGTTCCAGCCACGCGGTGATGGCCGGACCCCACGCCTCCGGGTCGCCGACCGGGTCGCCGCTGGCCAGGCTCACCCCGTTGACCACCCGGTAGGTCAGCGCCGCCTTGCCGCTGGCCGAGAAGACCGCCGCCTTGTCCCGCCGGGTGGCGAAGTAGCCGAGCGAGTCCCGGTCGCCGTAGCGGGCCAGCAGCTCCCGGATGCGTTGCTCCTCGTCGGGGTGCAGCACGGCGGCGGCGCGCTGGGAGCGCAGCAGGGTGAACAGGCCGGCCAGGAAGGCGACCGCGCCCATCCCGCCGAGCAGCAGGTTGACCCAGCCGGGGGCCTGGCCGTGCCGGGTGACGTCCAGGGTGATCGCGCCGCCGAAGACCTTCTCGATGGCGTACCCGATCCGGTCCAGCCAGCTGTGCAGGCTGCCGGGCACGGCGGTGAGCAGCAGGTAGCCCAGCCCGACGGCCGCCGCGGCGAGGCCGAAGAACACCCCGAGGGCACGCCGGGTGCTGCCGCTGCGGACCCGGGCGTAGAACTCCCGCCGGGCGGCCAGCAGCAGGGTCAGGGCGGCGGCGGCGAAGCCGATGCCCACCCAGACGCCGACGGTCTCGATCATGCTGAACAGCCGTCGGCCGGCGTCGTCGGTGAGCTGGTCCGCGCCGACGGTCACCAGCAGCAGGCCGGTCAGCACGCCGACGACCAGGCTGAGGATGAAGTAGACGACCAGCACCCAGTACGCCAGCCGCTTGCGGCGCAGCACCGCCGCGGCGAGGGTGCCGAGGAACACCGCGTACGCCAGGTTGGCCGGCGCCGGCACCAGCAGCGTGTCGATCATGGTCCGGATCGGCTGGAACTCGGCGTTGGCCGCGCTGCTGACCGCCGCCAGCGCGCAGATCGCGGCGATGAACCACAGCAGCGCCGCGAACATCCGGGGCACCTGCCGCCGCCAGTCCCGCTCGGGTGGCCGGGCCGGGTGACCGGGCCGGCGGACCGGCGAAGGGGGCGTCACCCGGGACACCGTCGTCGGGGTCACCTGACCTCCCTCACGTCGCCGCCCCCGACCCGCCCGGTCGGGGCGGGGGTGCGGTTCGGCACCGGTCGGCGGACCGGGCCATGGTAAGCATCCGGCGCGACGACGCGCCGTGTCGCGTTTTCTCCGCCGGCCACTCTGGGTAATGCGCCGGACAGCGCGTGGCGAACCCGCCGCGACCGGGACGTGGACGGACGGTGATGGCGATGACCAGTGGGGTGGCGGCCGGGGCGGTGGCCCCGGAGCGGACCGGGCCCGACCGGCTCACGGTGGGCGTGGAGGAGGAGTTCCTCCTGGTCGATCCGCACACCGGTGCCGCGGTGCCCGCCGTCGACCTGGTCATGGCGCAGGTGCCGGCCGAGCTGCGCGGGCAGGTGGAGCGGGAGTTCCAGACCAGCCAGATCGAGATCGGCAGCCCGCCCGGGTTGGACCTGGGTTCGATCCGGCACTCGCTGGGCGTGCTGCGCGGCGCGCTGGCCGACGCGGCCGAGCGGGCCGGCGTCCGGGTGCTGGCGATCGGCACCGGGCCGGTGGCGGGACCGGTGCCGCCGGTGGTGGACAAGCCCCGCTTCGACCGGATGATCGCCCGGTTCCGGCTGCTGGTGCCCGGCCCCGGCAACAACGGCATGCACGTGCACGTCGGCGTGCCCGACCCGGACACGGGGGTACGGGTGCTCAACCACATCCGGTCGTGGCTGCCGGTGCTGCACGCGATGACCACCAACTCGCCCTTCTCCGAGGGGTTCGACACCGGCTACGCGAGCTGGCGTTCCGTCGAGTGGGAACGCTGGCCGTCGGTCGCGCCCACCCCCTACCTGGAGTCGTACGAGCACTACGAGCGGCTGATCCGGCAGTTGATCGCCAGCGGGGTGATGCTCGACGAGGGGATGCTCTACTGGTACGCCCGGCTGTCGGCGAAGTACCCGACGGTGGAGGTCCGCATCGGTGACGTCTGCCCGTCGGTCGACGACGCGGTGCTGGTCGCGGGACTGGTCCGGGCGCTGGTCGCCACCGCCATGGACGACGTGGCGGCGGGCCGTCCGCCGGTGAACACCGACCACCACCTGCTGGTGGCCGCGCACTGGCGGGCCGCCCACGACGGGTTGGAGGGCGACGGCGTCGACCTGGCCAACGGCGAGCTGCGCCCGGCGTGGGAGCTGGTGGACCGGCTGGTCGAGCGGGTCCGCCCCGCCCTGGAGGCGCACGGCGACCTGGCCGAGGTGACCGAACTGCTGGCCGGGCTGCGCCGGCACGGCACCGGGGCGGCCCGGCAGCGGGCCGTGTTCGCCCGCTCGGGCCGGCTGGAGGACGTGGTCGCCGAGGTCGCCCGGCAGACCCGTGGCTGACCGGTCCGACACCGGCCGGCGGCACGACGGCGACCGGCCGGTCGACGGCCGCCGGGCCACCCGCCGGGGTGCTGCTGGCCGGGGTGCTGCTGGCCGGCCCGGGGGCGACCCGCGCGTGGAAGACTGGGCGTCGTGACAGAGCGGCTGGTCGTCGTCGGTGGGGACGCCGCCGGCATGGCGGCGGCGTCCCAGGCCCGTCGCCGCCGGGGCGTCGACGACCTGGAGATCGTGGCGTTCGAGCGGGGGCACTTCACGTCGTACTCGGCGTGCGGCATCCCGTACTGGATCAGCGGGCTGGTCGAGGAGCGGGACGCGTTGATCGCCCGTGACCCGGCCACCTTCCGGGACGACTTCGCCATCGACGTGCGGCTGCGGACCGAGGTCACCGGCATCGACCTCGACCGTCGGGAGGTCACCGCCCGCCGGCTCGACGACGGCGGCGAGGTCCGCGAACGCTTCGACACCCTGATGCTCGCCACCGGCGCCGTCCCGAAGCTGCCCGACTGGGCGACCGGCGACGTCGACGGCATCTTCGGCATCCAGACCCTGGACGACGGCGCGGCGCTGCGTGCCTGGCTGGACGGCACGCCGACGCCCCGACGGGCGGTGGTGGTCGGTGGCGGCTACGTCGGGGTGGAGATGGCCGAGGCGCTGATCCAGCGCGGGCTCGCCGTCACCCTGGTCGAGCAGGCCGAGCAGCCGATGGCCACGGTCGACGAGGACATGGCCGCCCTGGTCGCCGAGGCGATGCGCGGGTTGGGCATCGAGATCCGTACCGGCGTCACGGTCGTCGGGGTCGAGCAGCGCGACGGCCGGGTGTCCGCGGTGGTCACCCAGACCGGCCCGGTGCCGGCCGACGTCGTGGTCCTCGGCCTGGGGGTACGCCCCAACACCGCGCTCGCCGCCGCCGCCGGCCTCCCGCTCGGCCCCACCGGCGGGGTACGGGTGGACCGGCGGATGCGGGTGCCCGGGGCGCCCGGCGTCTGGGCGGCCGGCGACTGTGTGGAGACCCTGCACCGGGTCACCGGCATGTCGGTGCACATCCCCCTCGGCACCCACGCCAACAAGCAGGGCCGGGTCGCCGGGATCAACATCGGCGGCGGGTACGCCACCTTCCCCGGGGTGATCGGCACCGCCGTGACGAAGGTGTGCGACCTGGAGGTGGGGCGTACCGGGCTGCGGGAGCGTGACGCCACGGCGGCCGGGTTCGAGTTCGTCTCGGTGATCGCCGAGTCGACGAACCGGGCCGGCTACTACCCGGGGGCCCAGTCGATGACGGTCAAGCTGATCGCCGAGCGGCCCACCGGTCGGCTGCTCGGCGCGCAGATCGTCGGCCGTTCCGAGGCGGCGAAGCGGATCGACGCGCTGGCCGTGGCGCTGTGGAACGAGATGACGGTGGACGAGATGACCGCCCTCGACCTCGGCTACGCCCCGCCGTACGCGCCGGTCTGGGACCCGGTGCTGATCGCCGCCCGCAAGGCCGTCGACGCCCTCGGCCGCTGAAACCCACCACCCCGTATCACTGCCTCGCCGGTAGGCGTCACTTTGTGGAGAGTTCTTGTCGCCAGGGCGACAAGAACTCTCCACAAAGTATGGTCTGCTCGTCGGATGCGGATGCCTGGCGACGATGCCGCCGCCCTCGACTGGTTGCTCTTCACGCAGGCCGGAGTGGTGAGCTGGGCCCAGGCCACCGCCGAACTCACCCCCTCCCGGGTCCGTCACCTGCTGGCCACCGGCCGGTGGGAACGGGTGTGCCGGGGCATCCTGCGGGCCGGCGGTGGCCCGGTGACCGTCGACCAGGCACGATGGGTGGCAGTGCTGGCCGCCGGTACCGACGCCGTCCTGGCTGGTCTCGCGGCGGCGCAGGCGGGGGGCCTGCGCGGGCATTGGTGGCACGAAGCGGTGGACGTGCTGATCCCGTACCAACGGCAGGCCCCTGACCTGCTGCGTCGGCTGCCCCTCGGCATGCCGGCGGTGCGGGTACGACGGACCCGGCAGCTCACCGACGACGACCGGCAGCGGGGCCGGCCGGACCGCACCACGATGGCCAGGTCGCTCCTCGACGCCGCCCAGTGGATGCGCGGCGACGACGATGCGCAGGCGGTACTGGCGGCCGGCTGCCAGCAGCGGCGGGTCACCCCTGGAGAACTCGACGCGGTGGCCCGCCGGTTGCCCCGACTGCGCCGGGCGGCCCTGATCCGGCGGACCATCGGCGACCTGGCCGGCGGGGCAGAGGCACTGTCCGAGATCGATCTGGTCCGGCTCTGTCGTCGCCATCGCCTGCCCCGCCCGGAGTTGCAGGAACGCCGGCGGGACGCGGACGGGCGCGTGCGTTACCTGGACGCCTACTGGCGGCAGTGGGGCCTGCACGTCGAGGTCGACGGCGCACACCACATGGACGTCCGGCAGTGGGCGGCCGACCTGCGCCGGCAGAACGGGGTGTGGATCTCCGGGGACCGCATCCTGCGGTTCACCGCCTTCGACGTCCGCCACCGCCCCGACGAGGTGGCGGCCCAACTGCGCGCGGCGCTGACCGCCGCCGGCTGGCGTCCCTGACCGTCCCGCCTCTCCGGGCGGCTCGACGCGTTCGTTCGTGGCGAGCTGTGGTCGCCGGGGCAGCAACAACTCTTCACGGTCGCCACAATGGGTCGGTGGAGATTCCGGCGGGGTTGTCGTGGGTGCGGCAGACGCCGGAGGGGCGGGAGTGGCTGGCCACGCTGGCCCGGTGGCGGGACGAGTGCGCGCAGCAGTGGTCGCTGCGGCTCGGGCCGCCCTTCCCGTACGCGTTCGCCTCGCTGGCGATGCCGGCCGACCTGCCCGACGGCACCCCGGCGGTGCTGAAGTTGCAGTACCCGGCCCCGGACAGCCGGCACGAGGCCGACGCGTTGGCGCACTGGGACGGCGAGGCGGCGGTCCGGCTGCTCGCCCACGACCCGCAGCGGCGGGCGCTGCTGGTGGAGCGGTGCCGGCCCGGCTCACCGCTGCACGAGGTGCCCGCCGACGAGGCGGTGGACGTGGTGGCCGGCCTGCTGCCCCGGTTGTGGCGGCGGGCGGCCGGGCCGTTCACCCCGCTCGCCGAGGAGGCCGTCGG
>NZ_JACGMO010000183.1:0-9903 GCF_015354745.1 Micromonospora sp. S-DT3-3-22 | reverse complement strand
CGGCCAGACGTCGAGGTGGGCCGGATAGCGCCGCCCGGCGGTGTCCCGCAGTTCGTCGTGCGGGACCGGCGGCAGCGCACAGGTCACCTCGGCGGCCGACACCGCGGTCGGAGCTGGTGCCGGTGACCACCCCGATCGGTCTGCTGTGGACGGCCGCCGGCCTGGTCGGGCTGCTCGCCACCCGGGCCGGCACGCTGGCCGGGCTCGCCCTGCTGGTGGTCGCGGCGGCGGTGGTCGGCGCGGTCGGCCGGCGGGCCGGGGTACGGCTGCTGGGCTACCTGACCGCCGTCGCGGCGGCCACCGGGTTCGCGCTCACCGCGCCCCTGGCCGCCGGCCTGCCGACCCGGACGGCCGGTTTCCCGGTGCTCGGGGTGGCGGTGGCGGCGCTCCTCGGCGCACCCGCGCTGGCCCGGCGCGGCTCGTTCACCGTACGGGCGCTGGAGGCCGCCGCGCAGGCGGTGGCCGTGCTCGCCCTGCTGCTCACCGTCGGCGCGATCCGGTACGCGGCCGTGATCTGCGTGCTCTGGGGTGCCGCCGCCGCACTGCGGGTGCTGTACCCGGGCCGGTCGGCCGGCCGGCGGTGGGCCTTCGGGGCGGTGGCCGGCGGCAGCGAGCTGCTCGGGGCGTGGCTGCTGCTGATCAGCGGCGAGGTGGTGCTGCTGGAGGCGTACACCCTGCCGGCGGCCGGGTTGACGCTGGTGGCCGGCCTGCTCGCGTTGCGGGCCCGACCCGGGTTGACCAGTTGGCTCGCCCTCGGCCCGGGGCTCGCCGCCGGGCTGCTGCCCAGCCTGGTGTCGGTGCTGGTGGCCGCCGACCCGCAGCCGTGGCGGCGGCTGCTGCTGGGCGGCGCCGCCCTGGGCGTGGTGCTGGTCGGGGCGGTCCGGCGCTGGCAGGCCCCGGTGGTGCTCGGCGGCGGTGCCCTCGTCCTGCTCGCGGTGCACGAACTGGTCCGGGGTTGGGACCTGCTGCCCCGCTGGATCTACCTGGCCGTCGGCGGGCTGGCGTTGATCACCCTCGCCGCCACCTACGAGCGGCGTCGGCGCGACGTGGCCCGGCTGCGCGCGGCGGTGGGCCGGATGGGCTGACCCGGGCACCGGTAGGGTCGTGCCAAGGCAGCGCCTGTTCACCCCGGCGGGCAGGTGCCGACCGGGCCGGCGGTGGCGGCCCGGCAGATCGACGACATCCTCCGGAGCGCGCGATGAGATTCGAGATCAGCAAGGTGCTGGACGCCATCGAAGGGCGGGTCTGCACCGACCCGTCCCTGGCCCGAGCGGTACTCGACCTGGCCGAGGTGATCCGCTACCAGGATCTCGACGGTGGCCGCCCGGCCAGCCTGCTGCGGCTCGGCATGGTGATCGACGCGCTCTCCCGCGAGCTGGCCGAGGACAGCGTCCCGGTCTACGCGATCGTGCACCGGGCGCTGCTCTCCGACGCCGACCTCACCTCCAACGAGCGGATGGTGGTCCGCCGGTGGGCCGACGACGGTCTGGTCGAGGTGCTCGACAACCCGGGTGACCGGATGCTGGAGGTGGCCGACCTGCTCGGTCTGCCGGTGGTCAGCAGGGTCCGCTTCGACGGCCTGCGCGGCCGGTTCCCGTGGCTGGTGGAGCAGCCGGGACGGGTCGTCGCCCCGGTGCCCGGCGCGGGCGGCCCGGCCTTCGTCGCGCACGTCGGGGGCGGGCACACCCCGGTCGAGGGCGACCGTTCCCCGGTCGGCGGGCAGCTGCTCGCCCGCAAGTGGCGCTGCCCGGAGCCGGGCTGCGCGCTGTTCGGCGGAGGTGGGGGCGGTGGGGCGTTCGCCGACCTGGCCCGGGTGGACCGGGCCCCGGCCGGTCAGCCGCCGCCCGCCCTGCGCAACGGCGTGCCGACCTGCCCCCGGCACGGTGCCCGGCTCTCCGACGCCGGGCCGCGCCCGCGCAGCGAGGTGCTGGCGATCCGGATCGGTGGCCTGATCCGCCGCCGTTTCGTCCTCACCGAGGACGAGCCGGTGACGGTCGGCCGGGCCCCCGAGGAGACCGGGGGCGTGATGCTCGGGCAGTGGCTCAACGACGAGGCGCGGCGCTGGATCAGCCGGGCGCACGTCCGGTTCGAGCTGCGCGTCGGCGAGGTCATCGTCACCGACGTCAGCACCAACGGCTCCGGCATCAGGCCGAACGGCTCGATGACCGAGGCCGACCGCGTCCCGCTGGCCCCGAAGCAGTCCCGGGTGCTCGGCGGCGCGGACATGGTGGAGCTGTACCCCGGGGTGCAGGTCGGCCGGGCCCGGGAACTGCCCACCGGGGCGGCGTTCACCCCGACGTCGGTGATGGCCGAGGCGCCCACCATGGCGATGCGGCTACCGCGCAACTGACCCCTACCGACCGCGGCCGGTAGGGGTAGCTCCACCCTGGACTGGGGGCTGACAAGGATTGTCCAGTCTCATCTATGACGCCAGGCTTGGTGACGGAAGGCCGCCCATCGGGTGCGGCCGCGACACCGGAGGGTGCCATCAGATGAGTTCCTCGACGTTGGCAGCGTCGACCGCCCGGCGGGGCAGCGACTATGCGCGCCTGTCCCGTAGGGTCGCGGAGGCGGGGCTGTTACACCGGCGTCCCGGTTGGTACACGGCCTGCATTGTCGGGACCCTGGGTACCTTCCTGGCCGGTTGGGCGCTGGTCGCGATGGTCGGCGACTCCTGGTGGCAGTTGCCGCTGGCGGTCGTGATGGCAGTGGCCACCACCCAGGTGGCGTTCCTCGGGCACGACGCCGGGCACCGGCAGATGTTCCGCCGACGCGGCCACAGCGAGGCGGCCGGCCTGATCGCCGGCAATCTCGCCGTGGGACTCAGCTACGGCTGGTGGGTGGACAAGCACAACCGGCACCACGCCAACCCGAACCACGCCGACGAGGACCCTGACGTCGGCGCGGGTGCGCTGGTCTGGACGCACGAGCAGGTGATGGCGACCCGGGGCTTCGGTCGGTGGATGGCCCGCCGGCAGGCGTTCCTGTTCTTCCCGCTGCTCCTGCTGGAGGGGCTGGCGCTGCACGTGGCGAGCATCCGGGCCCTGACCGACCGGGAGCCGGGCGGCGGGTGGCGGGTTCCGGTGCGGCACCGGGCCGTGGAGGCCCTGCTGCTCGTGGCCCACACCGTCGGCTACGTCGGCCTGCTGCTGGCGGTGATGTCGCCGGTCAAGGCGTTGCTGTTCGCCGTCATCCACCAGGCGCTCTGGGGCCTCTACATGGGGTGTGCGTTCGCCCCCAACCACAAGGGCATGCTGATGCCCACCGACGAGGACGACCTCGACTACCTGCGCAAGCAGGTGCTCACGTCCCGCAACGTCTCCGGTGGCTGGTTCGTGGACCTGGCGCTGGGCGGCCTGAACTACCAGATCGAGCACCACCTGTTCCCGAACATGCCCCGGGGCAACCTGCGCCGGGTCCAGCCGCTGGTGAAGGCCTACTGCATCGAGCAGGGCATCTCGTACGCGGAGACCGGGCTGATCGACTCGTACCGGCAGGGGCTGGCGCACCTGCACGAGGTGGGCCGGCCGCTGCGCGAGGGCTGAGTCGACGCACCGGCGCAAGGGCGCCGGGACCGCGACGGTCCCGGCGCCCTTGCGGGTACGACCTCAGCCGGCCAGCACCGCGGCGAGCTGCGCCACCGCGTGGTCGATCTCGTCGGAGGTGATCACCAGCGGCGGGGCCAGCCGGATGGTCGAGCCGTGGGTGTCCTTGGCCAGTACGCCCCGGTCCATCAGCCGCTCGCACGCCTGCCGCCCGGTCATCAGCGCCGGGTCGATGTCGACCCCGGCCCACAGCCCGCGTACCCGCACCGCGACCAGCCCGCTGCCGAGCAGCCCCGCCAGCCCGGCGCGCAGCCGCTCGCCCAGCTCGGCGGAGCGGCGCTGGAACTCCCCGGTGGCCAGTAGCCGGACCACCTCGGTGGCGACCGCGCAGGCGAGCGGGTTGCCGCCGAACGTGGAGCCGTGCTGGCCCGGCCGGAGCACACCGAGCACGTCGGCGTCCGCGGCGACGGCGGAGACCGGCACGATGCCGCCGCCGAGCGCCTTGCCGAGCAGGTACATGTCCGGTACGACGCCCTCGTGGTCGCAGGCGAAGGTGCGCCCGGTCCGGCCCAGGCCGGACTGGATCTCGTCGGCGATGAACAGCACGTTGCGGTCGGTGCAGGCCCGGCGTACGCCCGGCAGGTAACCCTCCGGCGGCAGGACCACGCCCTGCTCGCCCTGGATCGGCTCCAGCAGCACGGCGACGGTGTTCTCGTCGATCGCCGCCTCCAGTGCCGCCAGGTCGCCGTAGGGCACCACGGTGAACCCGGGCGTGTACGGCCCGAAGTCGGCGCGGGCGTCGGCGTCGGTGGAGAAGCTGACGATGGTGGTCGTCCGGCCGTGGAAGTTGCCGTCGGCGACGATGATGTTCGCCTGCCCGGGGGCGACCTTCTTGACCTGGTAGCCCCACTTGCGGGCCACCTTGATGCCGGTCTCCACCGCCTCCGCGCCGGTGTTCATCGGCAGCACCAGGTCCTTGCCGCAGAGCGCGGCCAACTCCCGGCAGAAGTCGGCGAACTGGTCGTGGATGAACGCCCGGCTGGTCAGGGTGAGCCGGTCGAGCTGCTCGTGGGCGGCCCGGATCAGGGTCGGGTGCCGGTGGCCGAAGTTCAGCGCCGAGTAGCCGGCCAGGCAGTCCAGGTAGCGCCGACCGTCCACGTCGGTGAGCCAGGCCCCCTCGGCGGAGGAGATCACCACCGGCAGCGGGTGGTAGTTGTGCGCGGTGTACCGCTCCGCGTCCCGGACGGCGGACGGGGTCCGCACCATGTCCTCGATCACTGGCTCGCCTTTCCCTGACGGATTCGCAACGTGCAGCACTTCGGTCCGCCGCCGGCCTTGCGCAGCTCGGACAGGTCGACACCGATGGTCTGGTAACCCCGGTCGCGCAGCTGCGCGGCCAGCCCGGTGGCCTGCGCGGGCAGCACCACGTGCCGGCCGTCGCCGACCGCGTTGAGGCCGAGCACCTCCGCGTCGGCCATGCCCGCCCGGACCGCGTCCGGGAAGAGCCGGCGCAGCACCGCCCGGCTGCCGGGGGAGAACGCCTCCGGCAGGTACGCCACGGTCCGCTCGTCGAGCACGGTCAGCGCGGTGTCCAGGTGGTAGAAGCGCGGGTCGACCAGTTGCAGGGTGACCACCGGGTAGCCGAAGACCTCCTGCAACTGGGCGTGTGAGGCGTGCGCGGTGCGGAACCCGGTGCCGGCGAGCAGGTGGTCGCCGACCAGCAGCACGTCCCCCTCGCCCTCGTTGACGTGCTTCGGGTCGTACACCTCGAAGCCGGCGGCCTCGAACCAGGCCCGGTAGGCGGGGGCCTCGTCGGCGCGCTGCGGGTCGCGGAACTGCACCGCCATCGCCCGGTCGCCGATGACCGTGCCCCCGTTGGCGGCGAAGACCATGTCCGGCAGGCCGGCGACCGGGTCGATCAGCTCGACGGTGTGGCCGAGGTCGAGATAGGTGCGGCGGAGCTGCTCCCACTGCCGGATCGCCAGGGCGGCGTCGACCGGCGCGGTCGGGTCCATCCACGGGTTGATGGCGTAGTCGACGGCGAAGTACGTCGGCCGGCACATCAGGAAGCGCTGGCTGGTGGCGTCCATCGTCATTGTCCTGCTCCCGAGGTCGGGCGCGCCCGGCCTCCGTGGCCCACGGGCTGGCGCCGTGGCTCAACGGTATGCGGCCCGGCCGTGCGACAACCACCGCCGAGACTTGCGTCCGGCGGTGGTTCGTTGCGTGTGGCCCGACCGCGACGGCGATCCGTTGCGTGGCGGCGTACGGCGAAGGGGCCGTCACCCCGGCGGGAGATGACGGCCCCTGTGCGCTTCGGTGGCGGCGAACCGCTGCCCCCGAGGTGGGGTGCCCGGCTGGTGAACCACCAGAGCTGGTCGGGCGGTGCCGGCGAGCCGGCTGGTCCAACGTCGCCGGCGAACCGCCGGCGGGGTCAAATGTGCCCTCAGAACCGGTCGACAAACTGTGAGTCAAGCCACTCCCGGAACCGGGCCACCCAGTCGCCGTCGGTGGTCGGCCAGTCGAACTGACCGGTGAAGGCGAGCACGCCGAGCACCACCGCGGCCAGGCCGACAAGCACGCCGACCAGCGCGTCCGTGGTACCGGCCACGTGCCGACGCCGGGTCGCGATCAGCCCCAGCACCGAGCAGACCGCGCCGAGCGCGCCGAGGGCGATGCCGTACCCGGCCAGCGTGCCGGTGAGCACGAACGCCGCGCCCACCACCGAGACGATCAGACCCAGGGTGGCGAGCAGGCTGGTCCTCGGCTTCGGCCCGGCCACCACCGGCGGCTGCGGGTCGGCCCCGTCGGTGTCCACCCGGTCGCCGGGGCGGGTGCCGGCGGGCGGGGGCGGCGGAACGGGCGTCCGGTCCCGGTCGACCGGCCGGTCCGGCACCGGACGCGGCGCGGGGTCGGTGACCCGGATCGGGTCGGTCGGCGTACGCGGCTCGTCGTCGACGGTGGTCGACCGGGCGGCGGCGGCGCTCCGGGTGCCGTCCACGGCGCTGCGGGCGGTCGCCGCCCGCGCCAGCGCGCCGCGCTCCGCCGCCCGCCGCTCGTCGTCGGCGTCGCGTTCGCCGTCGGTGGCCAGCGACCCGCTGCGGTACGTCGCCCGGTCGGCGTCCCGGTCGGTCACCACGGGCTGTCCGTCACGCGCGTCGACCACCCCGTCGCCGTTGCTGTCCTGCGCCGCCGTCCGGCGGCGCAGGAGGGAAGGAACGTTCACCATCACACCTCCTCGTCGATGCGTGCAGCCCTCGGAAGGGTCGGTGGCCGGCACGCGGGAACACCCCGGATGTACCCCGTCCGTCGATCGACCACACTCCGGGCGACCCGGACGGCACCGTCGTCGGCGGGGCCGGGGCGGCGGGCTACCCTTGGCACCCGTGCCAGAGGGACACACCATCCACCGCCTCGCGGCCCGGCACGCCGAGCTGTTCGCCGGCGACAAGGTCACCGCCAGCAGCCCGCAGGGCCGCTTCACCGAGGGTGCCGCCCTGCTCTCCGGCAGCGTCCTCGACGGCACCGAGGCGTACGGCAAGCACCTGCTGCACCACTACGCCGACGAGCGCACCCTGCACGTCCACCTGGGCCTGTACGGCAGGTTCACCGACGGGGACGGCGAGCCGCCCGTACCGGTGGGGCAGGTCCGGCTGCGGCTGGCCAGCGACCGGCACTGGCTGGAGCTGCGCGGACCCACCGCCTGCGAACTGCTCACCCCGCCCGAGGTGGCGGCGTTGCGCGGCCGGCTCGGCCCGGACCCGCTGCGCGCCGACGCCGACCCCGACCGCGCGTACGCCCGGATCGGGCGCAGCCCCACCCCGCTCGCCGCGCTGCTGCTCGACCAGTCGGTGGTGGCCGGCACCGGGCTGATCTTCGTGACCGAGGTGCTGTTCCGGGCCGGCCTGCGGCCGACGCTGCCCGGCCGGGCGCTCACCCCGGCGGGCTGGACGGCGCTCTGGACCGACCTGGTGGCGCTGATGAGCGTGGCGGTGACGCACGGCCGGATCGACACCGTCCGCGACGCCCACCTGCCCGAGGCGATGGGCCGTCCCGCCCGGGTCGACCGGCACGGCGGCGAGGTGTACGTCTACCGCCGCGCCGGCTCCCCCTGCCACGTCTGCGGCGGCCCGGTCAGCCGGGGCGAGCTGGCCGGCCGCAACCTCTACTGGTGCCCCACCTGCCAACGCTGACCCGGGCGGGGGCGCCTACGTGCCGTCGACGAGCCAGCGGGCCACCTCGACCTGGTTGGTGAAGACCGTGTCGCCGTCCAGGCTCCAGGCCAGGCAGTGCGCGATCGTCCAGCCGACCACCCGGTCCCGGTCGAGGCCGAGCGCCCCGGTGACCCGGTCCAGCCGCCGCCGTACCGCCCCGGGGGAGTGCCCCAGCTCGGCCCCGCGCACGATCGGCACCACCGCGAACTCCCGCTCACCCAGCAGCGGCTTCGGGTCGATCACCAGCCACGGTTCCCGGGTGGCCCGCAGCACGTTGCCGGCGTGCAGGTCCTGATTGACCAGCACCTGCTCGCCCTGGGTGTCGACCAGCCGGTCGAGCTGGTCGAGCGCCGCGTCGACCAGCCGCCGCCCGTACGGCCGGCCGGCCCGTTCCCACCGCTCGGGCAGCCGCTGCCGCCAGCCGACGGCCTCCTCGGCGAGCGGGGTGAACGGCCCGGCCGCCCGCCGCCACAACCGGGGCAGCAGGCCGGCCACCACGTCCACCGCCTCGTCGGCGGGCACCTCGTGCAGCGGTGAGCCGGGCCGGCCGAGTTCGATCGCGGCCTGCCCGACGCCGGAGGCGACCAGCCAACCCACCGCGACGGTCGCCCACCGCGACCAGGCCGGCAGGATGCGGCCCAGCACCCGCCGGTGGGTGCCGGGCAGCAGGAACACCGCCAGGGTGAACAGCCCGCCCAGCCACACGCTCATCCCGGCCAGGTGCACCACGTCGGCGAGGATGCTCACCGGCGGCAGCGGCGAGGCCACCGGATGCCCGGCGAGCGGCCAGGTGACCAGCCCGGCCAGGCCCACCACCGCCAGCGCTACCCGCCGGCCGCGCCCGGCCCGTCCGCCGGCCACCGCCGTCAGCAGCCCGGCGGCGATCCCGGCCAGCGCCAGCCGGGCGCCGAGCACCGGGCCGACGTCGCTGCCCGCCACCGCCGTCAGGTCGCCGCGCGACAGGTCGCCGACCGGCACCCCGACCATGTCCGCGGCCTGCGCCACCCACGTTCCGGCGGTACCCACGGCCACCAGGGCGAGACCGACGTACCCGGTGGCGGTGACCGCGCGCCGGCGGCGACGGCGCGGCCAGCGCGCCGCGCCGAACAGGGTGGGGCCGACCGCCAGCACCAGGCCCAGGTAGCCGACGTACCGGGCGGCGGGGGTCCACCCGCCGGAGGGGCGCTCGTCCACGCTGACCGGCTCCGGGGGCGTCGCCGACGGCGCACCGGCCGAGTAGGCGAAGCTACCGGCGACCGGGTGGCTGTCGGCCGAGATCACCCGGTAGCTGACCAGGTAGGTGCCGAGCGGCCGGTCCGGCACCCGCACCGGGATGCGCAGGGTGGCCCCGTCCGCGACCGGCTCCCCGGCGGTGACCCGCCGCCCGTCCGGGCCGAGCACCTGCACCCGGCCGACGACCGGGGAGACCGACTCGCTGAAGACCAGCACCACCTCCCCGGGTGGGGAGCCGATCACCGCGTCGCGGACCGGGCTGGTGGCGACCAGCGCGGCGTGGGCGGCGGCCGGGGTCGCCGGGGCCAGCGGTACGGACAGCAGCGCGAGGAGGAACCCCAGCAGCACGGCGGAACGGGTGGTACGCACGCACAGTGGTTCGTATTTCGTGATCACATGGTTCAACCGTCGCCGGAACGATCCGGCTCACCGGTCGGATGCTGGTGCAGGGCGAGGGTCAGCAGGAGACGGGCGTCCGGGTCGTCGAGGGCCGGGCCGAACAGGCCGCGCAGATGCCGCATCCGGTAGCGGACCGTCTGCGGGTGGGTGTGCAGGTCCTCGGCGACGGCGACCACCTGCCCCTGCCGGCGCAGCCAGCCGCGCAGGGTCTCGGCCAGGGCCCGGCGGGTGGTCGGCCGCAGCCCGGCCAGCGGGGCCAGCACCGTCCCGGCGAGGTGCCCGGCCAGGCCCGGCTCCCACGCGGTGAGCAGGGTGAGCAGGTGGTCGTCGCAGGACACCACCGGGTCGGGGCCGAGCGCACCGAGCTGGTGCAGGGCCAGCGCCCGGCGGGACAGCCGGTACGACAACCGCGCCCGCTGCCGCCGCACCGTCGGCCCGAGCGCGGCCCGCCGCCCGACCAGGGCCTGCCGGGCCCGGTCGAGCCGTCCCGGCGTACCGGGATCGGGCAGCACCAC
>NZ_JACGMO010000182.1:0-10149 GCF_015354745.1 Micromonospora sp. S-DT3-3-22 | reverse complement strand
ACGCCTTCTGCGCCAGCCGCAGCATCACGATCGAGTCCTTGCCACCGGAGAAGAGCAGCACCGGCCGCTCCATCTCGGCGACCACCTCACGCATCACGAAGATGCTCTCCGCCTCCAACTCGTCGAGCTGGGAGACCTGGTACGCAGCCGATCCGCTGCTCATCGCGGGTCCTTTCCGGGGTGGGGGACGGGGGAACCGGAGGTGACCGCCGTGCCGGCCAGCTGCCGCCGCAGCGCGGCGAGCAGCGGCACGGCCAGCTCGCCGCGACAGACCAGCAGGTCCGGCAGCCGGGGGTCGGCCTCGTTGTAGGTCAGCGCGGAACCGTCGATGCGGGAGGCGTGGAACCCGGCGGCGGTGGCCACCGCAACCGGCGCGGCGGAGTCCCACTCGTACTGGCCGCCCGCGTGGACGTAGCCGTCCACGTCACCGGTCACCACCGCCGCGATCTTCGCCCCCGCCGAACCCATCGGCACCAGTTCCGCGCCGACCTCCTCGGCCAGCGCGGCCAGGAAGGCGGGGGGACGGCTGCGGCTGGCCGCCAGCCGGATCACCCCGCCGGGCGGGGCCGGGGCGGCCGGCGCGGTGGGGTCGTCGGTGGTCAGCACCCGGCTCTGCGCCGGCAGCCCGACCGCACCGGCGACCAGCCCGTGCGGGGTCGCCGCATCGCGGGCCCAGAGCGCCACGTGCACCGCCCAGTCGGCGCGCCCCTGCTCGGAGAACTCCCGGGTGCCGTCGAGCGGGTCGACGATCCACACCCGGTCGGCGGTCCGCCGGGACACGCCCTCGCCGGTATCCACCAGCCGGGAGCCGTCGTCCTCCTCGGAGAGCACCGCGTCGGCCGGCCGGCACCGGGCCAGCTCGGCCCGGAGGAAGTCGTGGGCGGCCCGGTCACCGGCGGCCTTCAGCGCGGCGGGATCGGCGTGACCGTGGTCGGCGCGTACCCGCAGCAGCAGTTCACCGGCGTGGGCGGCGAGCCGGCGGGCGAGCGCCACGTCGGATTCGGCGATGGTGGGGTCAACCATGGCAACTCCTCGACCTGTCGGGTACGCGGGCGGTGCGGGTGCGGGTGGTCACTGGATCGCCCGCCGCGTGAAGCAGCGGACACTGACCCAGGTCAGGACGACGGCCACCCCGGTCAGCACGGTCAGGCACACCCACGCCGGCAGGTGCGGCACGCCGGGCAGCAACGCCCCGCGCACCCCCTCCGAGACGTACGTCATCGGGTTGAGCGCGGTGACCACCTGGTACCAGGGCACCGACGACAGCCGGGGCCACGGGTAGTGGATGCAGCCGGTCCAGATGATCGGGGTGAGGATCACCGAGAAGGTCACGTTGATCCGCTGCACCGGCAGGGTGGTGGCCAGGCTCATCCCGATCGCCCCGCCGATCCACGCCCCGAGCAGCGCCACCACGAACGCCAGCGGCAGCCCCGCCGGCCGCCACGGCGCGGAACCGACCATCAGCGCGCCGAGCGGATAGATCAGCACGGCCGCGAGCAGCCCCCGGATGGTGGCGATCACCAGCTTGCCGATCGCGACGTACCCGGTGGGCAGCGGCGCCATCAACCGGTCCTCGATCTCCATGGTGAAGCCGAACTCCTTCACCAGCGGCAGGGCCACGCTCTGCAACGCGGTGGTGAGGGCGGCCAGCGCGATGATGCCGGGCAGGAACACGTCGGCGAAACCCCGCCCGACGAGGCCCTGGCTGCCCAGCACGGTGTCGAAGACGAACAGCATGAACAGCGGCGTCAGCCCGACCTGGACCAGGATGACCCAGAGTTCCCGGCCGGTGACCATCAGGTCGCGGCGCAGCACCGCGGCGAACACCCGCCCGGTCCCGGGCCGGGAGGGTGGCGTGGCCGTCGGGCGCAGCGGGGTCGGGGTGTCGAGAGCGGTCACCTCGGTTGCCTTCCGGTGAGTTCGATGAAGACGTCCTCCAGGCTGGGTTCGCCGACGTCGACGGCGTTGACCGCCGCCGACCGGGCGGCGAGCACGGTCACCGCCGGGCCGAGCAGCGTCGCGGGATCGCCGGCCAGGTGCAGGCGGATGCGCAGCCGGCCGCGACCGCCGTTGCCGGCCGCGCCGCCGCCGCGCCCGAGCAGACCCGCGCCGGCCAGGGCGGCCAGCCGGCCGGCACCGGGCCGTCCACCGCCACCGGCGGCGAGCGCGGCCAGCATCCCGACCCCGGCCAGCCCGGCCCCACCGCCGGCCGGCCGCCCACCGGCCGGCACGGTCGGCGTCGCCACCCGCTCCGCCTTGCGTACGCCGGGCAGCTCGCCCAGGGCGGCGCAGAGCGCGTCCGGGTCGTCCCCGCCGGCCGGGGTGACCGTGAGGTCGAGCAGCGCGTCCCCGGCGAGGCCCCGGACCAGGGCGGTCGGGGTGTCCAGGGTGAGCAGCCGGCCGTGGTCGACGATGCCGACCCGGTCGACCACCCGGGCCGCCTCGTTCATCGCGTGGGTGGTCAGCACGATCGCCACCCCCCGCTCCCGCAGTTGCCGCAGCTGCCCCCAGATCAGCAGCCGGGTCTGCGGGTCGAGGGCGTTGGTCGGCTCGTCGAGGAAGAGCACCGCCGGCTCGTGGGTCAGCGCCCGGGCGATCATCAACCGCTGCGCCATGCCCCCCGAGTACGCCTCGATCCGCCGGTCGGCCCGCTCGGTGAGGCCGAACCGGTCCAGCAGTTCCGCCGCGCGGGCCTGCGCCTCCCGTCGCCGTACCCCGTGGTAGGTGGCGTGGTAGACGAGGTTCTGCCGGGGGGTGAGCGCCCGGTCCAGGTTGTTGTGCTGGGGCACCACGGCCAGGTGGGCGCGGGCGGCGGCCGGGTCCCGGCCCACGTCGACCCCGCAGACCACGGCCCGGCCGCCGGTGGCCCGCAGCCGGGTGGTCAGGATGCCGACGGTGGTGGACTTGCCGGCCCCGTTCGGCCCGAACAGCCCGAAGATCTCGCCCGGCGCGACGGTGAACGACAGCCCGTCGACCGCGTTGGTGTCGGTGCGGGGGTAGCGCTTGACGAGGTCGTCGACCTCGACCACGGCCGGCCCGTCTCTGCTGGGCATCTCAACTCCTGTCCTGAGGGGGTGCGGGTGCCGACGGGGCCGGCGGCGGTGCCGTCAGCCGCCGGAGGGCTGGGGGTGCGCGGCGAAGAACCGCCAGATGGTGTCGGTGGCGTTCAGTGCGGTGGAGGGGGGATCGAGGTCGAGCAGCTTCTCCGCCCGGGGCGGGTTGGGTCGGCCGCCGGGCCACTGGTGTCCCGCGCCGGCGACGGTGATCAGCTCGACGGCGCGGCCCTGGGGGCAGGTCGCGGCGGACCGGGTGACCGGCCCGTCGGTGGTCACCTTCGGCGCGCCGCAGGAGTCGACGCTGCGCCACCGGGCGGCCAGTTCGGGGGTGGGCGGGCCGTCGATCTTCACCGGGTTGCGGCCGGTGCCGCCGTTGTCCCGCCGGCCGGGCCCGCCGCCGTACGGCATGGTCTGGTCCTGCTGGCCGTGGATGTGCAGCACCGACACCGGTTTCGGGTCGGCGCACCGCCCGGTGAGGGTGCTCGCCACCGCCCCGATCGCGGCGAAGATCGTGGTGTCGCAGACCAGCTTGTACGCCAGCAGCCCGCCGTTGGAGATCCCGGTGACGTACCGGCGGGACGGGTCGACGGGCAGTTCCCGGCCGACGGTGGCGACCAGTTCGGTGATGAACGCGACGTCGTCGACGCCGTCGCGGGCGGGCGCCCCGCAGCACTGTGGACCGATGGCCCAGGCCCGGTTCAGCCCGTCCGGGAAGAGCACCAGGAACCCGTCCCGGTCGGCCTGGCCGGTCCAGCCGTACGCCTGCTCGGCCTGCTCGCCGGTGCCGGCCGCGCCGTGCAGCATCACCACCAGCGGGACCGGCCCGCTCAGGTCGGCCGAGGCCGGCCGGTAGAGCCGGTAGCCGCGTTCCCGCCCGTCCACGGTGAGGGTGTGCGTGGAGCTGCCGACGGGCACGTCCGACGCCGGCAGCGCCGTACCGGACGGTGCGCTGGCCGCCGGGCCGGTGGGGGAGTCGGCCTGCTCGCGGCGGGGACCGCACCCGGCCGGGGCGGTCAGGGCGAGCAGCAGCGCGAGCGTTCCCGCGAGGCGGGCCGTGGACCGGCCGGCGCGGTTCCGCCCGACTTCGGGGCGAAAAACGGTAAAAGGCATCATATCAATACTTTCGCCCGGGAATGTTCGAGCAACGTCAGGGACGCGCCAGGATTCGGCAAGGGGCACCCGGCGCCGCCCGCGCCGGGGCGGGGCCGGGGTGGGGCCGCCGGCCCGGCGACGACGCTGCCGCCGGGCCGACGTCCCCGTCGGCTCAGTAGCCCCGCAGCCGGATCAGCTCCCAACCACCCTCGGGGACGCTGTCGGTCGGGTCGGCCCGCAGGTTCATCGGGTTCGCCATGCCCAGGTAGAGGGTCGGGCCGTCGGCGACCATGTTGCGGATGCCGTAGTTCAGGTAGTTGCCCAACCCGGTGTTGTTCACCGTCGTCGCCGCCTTCGTCGGTGACGGGAAGGCGTACAGGTCACCGCCGTAGACCGCCTCCGGCAGGGCGCTGGAACGCATCCCGGCCGCGTCCATCGGCGCGCGGGCCAGGTCGTCGGCCAGCGCCGGGGACAGACCCAGCTCGGCGGCGGTCTCCTTGCCCAGCTCCTTGGCCAGGTAGCTCCAGTCCATCGTGCCGACGTACAGCTTCCCGCCGGCCACCACCATCTTCCAGGTGTAGTTGTTGTACGGGTTGCCGAACCCGGCCGGGCCGAACTTCGGCGTCTGGTGCGTCGACTGCAACGCCCAGGCCCCGGCCCCACCGTTGGCCGCCGGGTCGTACGCCGGCAGCTCCGTCGAGCCGTACAACAGGTCGACCTTCTGGAAGTGGGTGCCGAAGTTGCGGCCCCGGTAGACGCTGATCGACCGCTGGGTGTTCTGGATGGTGGCCTGTGCCGCCGCCTCGTTCGCCGGCGGGTACGTCGCCATGTGCACCGTGGTCGCCTTCATCGGCACGTGCATCGTGCCCCAGTAGAGGAACCCGCCGTAGGAGGCCAGGCCGCCCAGGGCGTACGCGCGGGCCACCACCGGGTCCGGCTCGTAGGACGACACGTTCCACACCTGCTGCCAGCCGTCGGCGTCCTCCGGGTTCAACCCCGGCGCGCCCGACGCGAGCGGCGGGCTCATCCAGACCGCCGCGATGCTCGGCGGCGGAGCGGCGGCACCGGCGGTCGGGCCGGCCAGCTCGGCGTCCGAGCCCGGCCAGGTCGTCACGAACAGCCGCCCCTGGTGGACGGTGAGGTCGGCGGCCTGCGCCGGCAGGTTCGCCACCACCGTGAACGCGAACGGGTCGGACTTGCTGCCCGTCCAGCGCAGCACGTTGCCGCGCTCGCCGCCGTTCGCGCCGACGCCCACCCCGGCGTACAGGGCGTCACCGGCGACCGTGAAGTGCCGGATGTTGCCGTACATCGGGAAGTTGCGGGAGCCGAGGAACGCGCCGGTGTCGGTGTCGAACGCGAACAGGTTGACGCTGGTGCCCAGCGCCGGGCCGCCCAGCAGCGCCACCCCGTTGAAGTTGCCGGCCGCCCGGATGCCCGCGGTGGTCTGCAACCGGTTCGCGTCCTCGGTGGAGGCCGCCTTCACCAGGTCGGTCTTCTCGGTCAGCTTGTTGGCGCGGGTGTCGTAGGTGTAGAGGCGCGGCTGCCGGTGGTCACCGAGGATGGCCGGCAACTGCGGGTTGCGCTTGGCGACCTGGCTCTCGCCGTACTCGCAGACCCAGTCGTCGTTGACCGTCGGGGTGGTGTTGCGCAGGGCCCGTCCGCTGGTCAGGCAGTTGACGTTCGCTCCGGTGCCGAACCACAGCGTCTTGCCGGCCCGGGTCATCCCCCACAGGTACGCCTGGTTGACCTTGGCCTTGCCCTCGGCGCACGGCGGCCCGGCCGGGTACGGCAGCCCGATCCCGGCGAAACACTCGTCCGGCTGGGCCTTGGCGAGCAGTTGCGGGCTGCTCTGCTGCGCGCCGGCCGCGCTGGCCGCGCTGCCGGTGTCGGCGGCGTCGAGTGGCGCACCGAGCGCCGCCGAGGGTACCGCCAACACCGACCCGAGCCCGAGTACGGCGACGGCGGTCGACAACCGCCGTGCGGAGAACCGGAGTGGATTCACCAACAGTCTCTCTTTCGAAGGAAGGCGGACACCCGCCCCCGGGCCCGGCGGACCGGACCCGGGGCGGGCAGGGACACACAGGGGCCGCTCAGACGGCGGCCGGCAACTTCCGGGGGGCCGGGGCGACGACCCGCGAGGCCATCCGCTCGGCCCACCCGGACGGGTCGGGGAAGTCCAGGAACCGCCCGAGGCCGGTCAGCTCGGCCACCGGGTCGGCGACCAGATCCTCGTAGGACATCCGCAGCAGGTGCTCCGGGGGCACGTCCCGCAGCGCCTGGTCGGCCTGGCTGCTCATGAAGGCGCACAACCCGAGGTAGCGGCGCAGGTCCTGACCCCGTTCGCGCAGCGCGTCGGCGGTCAGCCGGTCCGGCAGGTACGGCTGGAGGTCCTCCGGCACCGCCTGGTCCGCGCCGACCCGGAACGGGTCCAGCCCGCACCGGCCGAGGAACTCCACCCGCAGCTGGATGAGCTGGAACGACGAGTGCCGGCTCATCGACCGGGCGGTGTCCTCCCAGCTGCGGGTCAGGTAGACGACCTTGCAGTCCGGGAAGCCCCGCAGCAGGTACGGCGCCACGTGGCTGGAGCCGCCGGAGCGTTCCACCCACCGGGTCTTGCCGGTCAGCACGGCGAGCAGGTCCAGGAAGTCGTGGTGGTGCTGGGCCACCGTCTGGGTACGGAACTGCGGCACCCGCTCGGCGAGCTGGTCGAACAGCGCGTCCGGGTCGGCGGTCAGCTTGGACAGGGTGATCGCCAGGATGCGCGGCAGCTCGGTGAGCCGGTCGGCCCACCGGCCCGTGGCCGGGTAGCGGACCTCCTTCGGCGGCAGGCCGATCCGGAACAGCGTGGACAGCTCCGCCTTGGGGCTGGCCAGCACCGCCCAGTACCCGGCACCGGTGAGCACCTCGGCGCTGCGGGCCCACGGCGCCACCGACATGAAGAACTCCTGGGCCGACAGGGTGTCCGGCTCCTCGTGGATCAGGTCGGACAGCAGCGTGGAGCCGCACCGACCGTTGCTGATGATGATCGACCGGCCGGTGATCGGGGCGTCCATCGGAAGACCTCCTGGGTGTCGCGTCGTCATGCGGTGGTGGATTGGGCCACGTCGAGCGAGCAGTCCTCGGCGAGCCAGGCGAAGACCAGCCGGCGGACCTCCTCCGGCCGGTCGATCAGCACCGTGTGCCGCTGGTCGGGCAGCACCTCGACCCGGGTCTGCGGCAGCAGGGCGCGGACCGCCGGGGCCAGCTCCACCACCGCCGAGTCACCGCCGTAGAGGCAGAGCACCGGGCAGCTGATCGCGGCCAACGCCCCGGCGGGCGGCAGCGGGCTCGCCGGCAGCTCCTGCTCCAGCGTGGTGTCGGAGAGCATCCGGTGCGTCTCGGCGGCCCGTTGCGCGGCGACCCGGCCCCGCCGCACCCCGATCTCGGTGACCGCCCCGTCGCGGGGCAGCCGGGCGGCGACGCGGGCGAGCCGCTCGCGTACCCGCCGCATCCACTCCGGGACCGGCGGCGCCGACTCGACCGTCACGATGCCGGCCACCCGCTCCGGGTGCCGGGCGGCGTACCCGAAGGCGATGGTGCCGCCGAAGGAGTTGCCCAGCAGCAGCAGCGGGCCGGTGACGTCCAGGGCGGCCAGCAGCCCCGCCAGGTCGTCGACGAAGTCGTCCAGGGCGTACCCGGTGGCGGGACGTTCGCTGCGCCCGTGGCCGCGCAGGTCGTACAGGACGGTCGGGAAACCGGCCCGGGACAACGGCTCGGCCAGGGTGAAGTACCAGCTCGCCATGGTGTCCGACGCCATCCCGTGGATCAGCACGGCGGTCGGCGTCGGCCCGGTCCGGCCGTCGGCGGCCGGACCGGGGGGATCGAGCCGCTGCGTGTGCAGGGTGATCCCGTTCGCCCGGACCATGGTCACCGGCTGCCCGCCCCGACCTCGTCGGCCTGCGCCAACGACTCGGCGATGTG
Source organism: Micromonospora sp. S-DT3-3-22 (assembly GCF_015354745.1). Classification (NCBI taxonomy): domain Bacteria; kingdom Bacillati; phylum Actinomycetota; class Actinomycetes; order Micromonosporales; family Micromonosporaceae; genus Micromonospora; species Micromonospora sp. S-DT3-3-22. The sequence goes on along the minus strand of NZ_JACGMO010000182.1, from coordinate 2,041 downwards.
CGTGACGAGCTGCCCGACCTTCAGCTCCCGGACGGTCTCCAGGTCGAGCTTGGCGACGAAGTGGGCGAAGTTCACCGTGTCGCCGTACCGGGACTGGAGCCGGCCGGCGAGCGCGACCACGTCGATGCTCTCCATGCCCAGGTCCTCGGAGAACGTGGTGTCCATGGTGACCACCTGGTCGTCCGCGAAGTCGCCCAGCACGGCGTCGATCATCTCGGTGAGGTCGGCGAGGATGGTGTCCTGGGCCGAGGGCATGGGCGTTGCTCCTTCTGCTGATCGGATGGGTTGGGCGGTGCTGCGTGCCGGGTGCCGGCTCACGGCCGGGACACCCCGGGCGGGGTGGCGGGTGCCGGCTCCGGCCCCCAGGTCCAGGCGACGACGTACCGGCGGGGCGGCAGGTCCTCCGGGTTGGCGACGTCCCGGTGGCCGACCCGGTACGCCCGACCGCCGATCTCGACGGTCAGCCCCGAGTCGGTGGCCGAGTAGACCCGGAACCGGCGCGGCGAGCCGTCCAGCCCGGTGCCCTCGGCCTTGGCGACCGCCTCCTTGGCGGCCCAGAACCGGGTGAACCACAACCGGCGGGCCTCGACGTTCCCGCCGGCCAGCGAGGCCAGCAGGGTCAACTCGGCCGGGGTGAGGGCGAAGGTGAGGGTGCTCTCCGGATGGTCGGTGACCTCCGCGACGTCGATGCCCACCCCGGGGCCGCCCGCCGGCGCGTCGGACGCCCGCCGCCGGGCGATCGCCACCCCTATCTCCGCGCAGTGCGCCAGCGAGACGTCGCAGTCACCGAGTCCCCGACCGGGCCGTCCGCGTACCCACGGCCGGCCGTCCGGGTCGTTGCCGACGGTCAGCTCGATGGGGTAGATGTCGGTGTGGCCGTCCTCCCACAGCCGGGCCCGTACCGCGTCCTTGGCGGCGATCCGGCCCAGCATCCACTGCTTGCGGGTCCTGGCCGGCTGCCGCTCGTAGTCGGCGTAGGCGGCCCCGCCGAGGATGCCCCGGGCGGCCATGCCCCGGGTGACCAGGTCGGTCCAGCAGTCGAACGCCATCGTCCAGCCCTCGGGCTGCAACAGCGACATCGGATGCCGCTCGGGGAACCGCTCCGCGACCCGGGCCTGCGGGTGGCTGTCGAACCGGCGGTCCACCGCGCCCTCGATCTCCGACCACACCCGCCCCTGGTAGCTGAGCTGGGTGTCGGCGACGAGTTTCCCGTCGTCGATGGCGCGGACCCGGGCGACGCACTCGAACGCCCGGCCGGCCGGCGGCGGCGGCCCGTAGAACCGCACCTGACCGAGCCCCACCGGCAACGCGACCGTGCGGAACGGCTGGGTGGTGATCAGCCAGTTGCCGATGAGCTGGAGGGCGTTGTCCAGCAGCGCCCCCGGCGGCACCGGTGCGGTGACGATGCCGCGTACGTGCATGTCGCCGAGCGCGTGCACCTCGGTCACGCCCTGGAACTGCGGGCCGTGGAACATCAGCCGCTCCGCGTACATCTCGGCGGCGCCGAGGGTCGGCGGGCGTTCGGTGGCCGGGTCGTGGGTCCAGACCGGCGGCGGCGTCGGGTACGCCGTGCCGACCTCGATCGTCGCGCGGGCGTACCCGGCGAAGGCGACCGCGTACCGGTTCGGGCCGGCCGTGCGGACCACGATCTCCACGTCGGTGGCCGGTTCGGCGATCAGCCACCGGTTGAACTTCGCGTCGTGCACCGCCACCACCGGGACGCCGGGCACGAGCTGCTCCACCGCCTCCATCATGTGCGCGACCAGGGCGGTCGCCGGGACCACCGGCCACCGGTCCTCCGGGTCCGGCCAGTCGTCGGGCTGCACGAAGAAGCAGTGGTCCAGCAGGTACGGCATGGTGTCCAGGGAGATCCGCCGGGTGATCCGGCCGACCTCCGTACCGGCCGCGCCGCTCGGGCGGACCGCCGTGGGCGGCGTCGCCGCCGACGCGGCGGGGGCGGCCGACGCGGCGGGAGCGGCCGGTGTGACGGGGGCGGCCGGCGGCGCTGGCCGGGTCGGGGCCGCGGTGCCGTTGCCGGCGG